>JBFWSE010000160.1:0-7152 GCA_050248535.1 Novosphingobium sp. | reverse complement strand
GATTGCCCTGCAGCAGTTGTGGTTCTTCTGGCTGGCGCCGCTGGCCGGAGGCGCGATCGGCGGCCTGGTTCACCGTTACCTGATCGAAGGTGCCAAAAAGGACGCCTGACCGGCCTGGTTTCACCGATCTGCGCTATTTTTGCCGCAGTGCGGCGAAAAATCGCATGAGCGGATGCCGCAAGGGCTTGTCACAATTCGGTCAGCAACCCCATGTTAAGCGGGCGCGCCGCATTATGCGGCGCGCCTGTTTGGAGTTTCAAGCGATGGACATGCCGCGGCAGAGCCTGCGACCGCCTCCGCCCGCGCGCCGCCGCGGGGCGCTGGACCTCGTCATGGGCACGCGGCTGGGCAAGTTGCTCGGACGGTTCGGCCGGGCCGCCAAACCGGCGAGCGGCGAAGGGCTGCTGGACCTGGCCGGAGACCTGCTGTCGCTGCGCGGCCGGGCATCCGGCCCGGCGCTGGCCTCGGCCTTTTTCGATCAATACGAAGCGAGTACTGTTTCGGCACGGCAGGAATTTCTCGCCCAGCTCTATGCCAATTATCCCCGCGATCCCGAAGCGATCGACCAGGCCATGGCGCGTTGGCAAAAGGACCGCGACGAAGCTTCGGCGCGTGCGCTGAACATGGCCACTGAATCGCCCTGCCTGCGTCTGATCGAGATGCTCAACCTGGCGCCTGACGGCACGCGCCGCCTGCTGGCGATGCGCAGCGATTTGCTTGACGCCCCGCCTGGAAATCCGGGCCTCAAAGCGCTCGACGCGGAATTCAAGGATGCTTTTTCCGCATGGTTCAATGCCGGCTTCCTCGAACTTCGGCGGCTGACCTGGGAAACCCCGGCTTCGGTGCTTGAGAAAATCATCGAATACGAAGCCGTCCATTCGATCGCCGGGTGGCAGGATCTTCGCCGCCGCGTCGAGCCGGTCGACCGGCGCTGCTATGGCTTTTTCCACCCGCAGATGCCCGACGAGCCGCTGATTTTCGTCGAAGTGGCGCTGACCGTGGAAGTGCCCGGGGCGATCGACACGATCCTTTCGGAAAAGCGCAAGCACATCGCGCCGCGCGAAGCGGCCTGCGCCATCTTTTATTCGATCTCGAACTGCCAGAAAGGCCTGCTCGGCATTCCCTTCGGCAATTTCCTGATCAAGCGTGTCGCCGGGCTGCTCAGCAAAGAGCTGCCGCAGCTCAAGACTTTCGCCACGCTGTCTCCGGTGCCCGGCTTCGCAGCCTGGCTGAAGCTGGAACTGGGCGAAGAGACCAAGGTCCCGGGCGACCGTCAGCTGCGGATATTGGCGGCAAAGTACCTCGTGTCCGGCCGCTCGAGGAAAGGTAACGTGCTCGATTCGGTTGCGCGTTTCCACCTCGGCAACGGGGCGCGGCTTGAGGCTATCCATACCGGTGCGGACATGTCGGCTAACGGCCTGCGGCAAGCACACGGTGTCATGGTGAATTACGTCTATGACATGGACGAGATCGAGGCGAACCACTTCGCCCTGTTCGAGCTCGATACGGTGCCGGCGTCGAAGGGCGTCATGGCGCTGGTCGAGGCCGGGCAGCCCAAGGTTGAAAAGGCGGGCAAGAAGCGCGCCGCCTGATCGGGTCTAACCCGCCTCGCCGATCAAGTGCCCGGCCACCTGGATCATGCCAGCTTTGGTGAGTGCATCGGTCGATGGCATGGCCGCCGAACCGGAAGCGTCCCGCAACCGGTTGATTAGCGGCTCTGGCTCATCGCATTCCAGCTCATAGATGGTCATCAGCGTCCATTGCGGCGCATCGAGATCGTAGACGCGCTGAAAATCGAGCCGGAACAGCTTGCCGCTGACCACGCCGGGAAATTTCAGCACATCGACCAGGTGCCGGTTGATATACCAGTCGATGAATTCTTCCTCCTTGCCTGGAACGGCGTGGGAAAGCACAGTGTAGGTGAAGCGGGGCATCGGCTGGCATCCCTTCCGGTCTAGGCGATGATATATTCGCCGGGGTCGAATTCCGCAGTCAAGTTGCGGTATTCGCACAGCCGCCAGGGCGAATTGGTCACCACCCGGCCGGCCTTGTTGCGGTACCAGTTGGTGACCCCCGGGTGCGACCAGACCAGCTGGGCGTGTTCGGCATCGACTCGTTCGTTGTAGGCCTCGAACGGTTCTTCCCTGACTTCGACCATGTCCGCCTCGCGCTCGATCATCTCGCGCAGCGCCAGCATGGTGTAGCGCACCTGACATTCGGAGTGATAGACCGCGCTGCCGCCGTGGCCGCCATTGGTGTTGGGGCCATAGATGATGAACAGGTTGGGGAAGTGCGGCACGGTGATGCCCAGATGCGCGCGCGGATTATCCTCGCCCCATATGTCACGCAGGCTGCCCCGGGTGCCGACGATGTGCATCGGGAACAGCGGCGCCTGCGCCTTGAAACCGGTCGCGAGAATGATGACGTCAGCGGGGTGCTCGACCCCGTCCTTATCGACCACGCCGCCTTCGGTGATTTCCTTGACCGTTCCGGTCACCAGCTCGACATTGTCGCGCTTCAGCGTGCTGAACCACTTCGAATCGCGCAGCATGCGCTTGCCGTAGGGCGGAAACTCGGGGATCACCTTGGCGAGCAACTCCTCGTCGTCTCCGATCTCCTCGCGGATATGGGCGATCAGCTGTTCGCGGATCGCGGCATTGGCCTTGTTCAATGAATGGGCAGGGTCATGCCAATCGGGATCTTTGCGCAAGCTGGGCAGCACCCCGTCGGAAGTCGCCCACAACAGCTGGAACCGATACCACTTGGTGTAATAGGGCAAGTGGGCGAGGCCCCATTTCATCCCCTCGCTGACTTCGGCGAACAGCAGCGGGTTCTTGCGCGCCCAGTGCGGCGAGCGCTGGAACACGGTGAGCTTTTCGACCAGTGGCGCGATCTGCGGACCCAGCTGCATGCCGGAGGCCCCGGTGCCGATCTGCACCACCCGCTTGCCCGCCAGATCGACCGAATGATCCCAGCGCGCCGAATGGAACATCGGCCCCTTGAAGCGCTCCGCGCCGGGAAAATCGGGGATCGAGGGGCGATTGAGCAGGCCGGTGGCGCTGATCACCGCATTGGCCTCGATCGCATATTCAGCGCCATCCTTGCGGCGAATGGTTACCTGCCAGCGGGCGCTAGCCTTGTCCCACACGGCCGAAACCACTTCTTCCTCGAACCGCATGTGATCGGCAATCTGCATCTCGCGATAGCAGGTACGGATATAATCGATGATCTCGGGTCCGCGCGAGAAATAGTGGTTCCAGTCCGGCTTGGTGCGGAAGCTATAGGAATAGAAGTGGTTGGGCGTATCGACCGCCACGCCCGGATAGGTGTTTTCGAACCAGGTGCCGCCGACGTCCGGGTTCTTCTCGATGACCACGAAAGGAATGCCCGCCTGCTTGAGTTTGGCCGCCATGGCGAGGCCCGAGTAACCGGCGCCGATCACCACGGTCATGAATTTCGACAGGTACTCCGGCGAAGGTTGCTTGCGCCACTTGACGGTCTTGATGTCGGCGCGGTCGAAGTTGAGTTCCTCGAGCACCATCGGCAGGTATTCGGCCGGGACATGCATGCCCACGGCCGCATCGCACATCCGCTGAAGCATGTCGGTGGGAGGTGCCGGGGGCAGCGGCCGGCCATGCGCCCGATAGTCTTCGAGCGTGGCGATCAGCGCGCTGACCAGCTGGCGCTTCAATTCAGGCACGTCTTCGACCTCGAAGGCCCAGGCGCCCTTGATGTGCTGGCCATAGGCCTTGAGCAGCGCCTCGTCGCCCGAAAGGTGGGTATAGACCAGCAGCATCGGTACATCGTCGAGCGCCGTGAGATGCGCTTCGAGACCGGCCTTGTCGGCCAGCAATTCGGCGAGCACGCCAGGGCGGTACTCGGGCGGCAGGGGCGGCTGTTCTGCAGTGTCGATCGGTGCATTCATAGGGTGGTCCCGCAGTTCCTCGCCGCCATGCCAGTCCCGCGAAGGGAATCGCTGCATAGACGGTAATTAATGAATCGCCAATGAGGCATTAATTGCTTCCGCCGTTTGATTGGGCGCAAGTGGCGGGCGGGGCGTCAGCCGGATTGAGGCTCCGCCACGCCGAGCACCGCTTCGAATCCGGGCCGCATCCGCCGTTTTTCGCCCTGCCGCCGGGTAACGCCAATGCGGTCGAAGAATTCGAGCAGCTCGATGACGAAATTTCGCCCTATGCCGCTGGCGTCGCGGAACTGGGCGGCGGAGAAGCCGCCGTGGCGTCGATCGAGCTCGCTGGCCAAGGCGGCAAGTTCGGCAACGTGCCGGTTCAGCATGAAACGGTTTTCAGTAACCTGCCAGACCTGCCCCGCCAGACGCCGGCGGTAAAGCATGGCGCGCACCGCGGCCTCGCCGGTGTGCAGTTCCTGCGCCAGTTCCCCAATCCGAACAGCACGGGTCGTGCTGCCTTCCAGCGCCGCGAGCGCGGCGTTCCACATGGCTGTTTCGGCAGGGCTGAAACTGGGCACATGGCCGGGCAGGCAGAGCAGCGGGCCACTCGCCGCAATGCGCCCGGCGGCCAAAAGATCGTCGAGCAAGACTGATAACAGTCCGGCGGAAAGCCCTTCATCGAGCGCACCGCGCAATTCGCGGCGTGTCATGCCGCCAGTCTCGGGACGATCGATGTGATGCCGGCCCAGCGCCTCGACAAGCCGGTCGCCCAGCGCCTCGAACCGCGTGCGGGCCAGTGCGATCTGCCGCTCGCTTCCGGCAAGCACGATATCGCATTGGGACAGCAGCGCCTGCATGGCCTCCGGTTTCAACCCATGGCAGCGGGCGAGCCAGCCTGTGTCGCATTCGAAATGCGGCATGGCGGCAAGAGCTGCCAATGCCGACGCAGGGCTGTCGAGTGCAAGCGCTGCCGCCACGGCCTCGCGCAGCGCGGCGGGTCGGCGTTTTTCGCCGGGCAGCGGGTTGCGCACTTCGCCTCCCCCCAGCAGCGCCTGTCCGGAAGCATCGCGCAGAATGAAGCGCTCGCCGGTGACGGCACTGGTGGGCGTATCGAGCACCAGCTGAACAAGCGCCGTTTCGCCAGGCTGGATCGCGCGCTGGCGCGGCAGCAGAATTCGCGCGCACAGATCGGCAGCGCCATGGTGGAGGTGAACCCGGCTGGCGTGGCGCAGGGGCGCCTTGGCGATCAGGCGCACGCTGGCCTCGATCCGCGAGGTCGGAACATGCTGCGCTGTTTCGACCAGCCAGTCGCCGCGGTGCACTTCACTCGCTTCCACCTGGGCAAGATTGAGCGCGCAGCGCTGCCCCGGGGCGACTGCCTCCACGCTCACCCCGCCGCTCTGCAAACCACGCACCCGCACTTCGCGGCCTTGCGGCGACAGCATAAGCATCTGGCCGGGGCGCGCCATGCCGGCGGTCACTGTGCCAGTGACCACGGTTCCCGAGCCGGTCACCGTGAAGGCGCGGTCGATCGCCATGCGGAAGGCGCGGGCCTCGTCGGCAACGGCTGCAAACCGGCCGCGCGCTTCGATCAGTGCCCTGGCGAGCGCATCGATGCCCGCACCGCTCTGCGCCGAGACTTCGAAGACCGGAGCCTGCGCCAGACTGCTTCCGGCCAGCAGTCTCTCCACTTTGCCGCGAACTTCGGCGATCTGCTCCGCACTGGCCTTGTCGCACTTGGTCACCGCCACCGCGCCATGGGCGATGCCGAGCAGGTCGAGGATTTGCAGGTGCTCCACGGTCTGCGGCATCGGCCCGTCGTCGGCGGCAATGGCCAGCAGCGCGAAATGCACGCCGCCAACCCCTGCCAGCATGTTGCGCAGATAGCGGCGATGCCCGGGCACATCGACGAAACCGATGGCCTCGCCCGCGTCGGGCCGCCAATGGGCAAAGCCCAGGTCGATCGAAATGCCGCGCGCGCGTTCTTCGGGCAGCCGGTCGGTGTCCGTGCCGGTGAGGGCGCGGATCAGCGCGGTCTTGCCGTGATCGATATGGCCGGCGGTGGCGACGAGCATGGACTGGCGTCTAGAGTGTGTCGCGGTTAGGGGAAAGCACCGGAGCGAGGAACGGCATGCAGGTGCAGGCGCGATGAATGTGCAAGGCGGGAAGCAGCGGCTGCCTTCGGTCGACCGGGTGCTGCGCGATGACAGGGTCGCGCCGCTGGTGGTGCAATTCGGCCATGTGGCGAGCGCCGATGCGGTGCGCGCTGTTCTGGCCCATTTCCGCGCGGCCGGGATTGTCCCGGAGATGGCCGAGATTGCCGGCAGGATTTCGGCCCATCTGGCCGCGCGCGCCGCGCCTGCCCTGCGCAAGGTGTTCAATCTTACTGGCACGGTGCTCCACACCAATCTCGGCCGCGCTCTGCTGTCCGAACGGGCGGTCGAACACGCCGCCATGGCCATGCGCTCGCCGTGCAATCTCGAATACGATCTAGATGGCGCCGGGCGCGGCGACCGGGACGAGCTGGTCGAGGAACTGATCTGCGAACTGACCGGGGCCGAGGCGGCCACTGTTGTCAACAACAATGCCGCCGCCGTGCTGCTGGTGCTGGCCGCGCTGGTCAGGGGCCGCGAAGTGGCGATTTCGCGCGGCGAACTGGTCGAGATCGGCGGCTCGTTCCGCATTCCCGACGTGATGCGCGCAGCCCAGGCGCGGTTGGTTGAAGTGGGCACGACCAACCGCACGCATCGCCGCGACTACGAACAGGCGATCGGTCCGAAGACCGCAGCGCTGATGAAAGTCCATGCCAGCAACTATGCCATCACCGGCTTTACAGCCTCGGTCAGCGAAGCGGACGTCGCTGAAGTGGCCCATGCGCACGGCTTGCCGCTGATCGTCGATCTCGGCGCGGGCAGCCTGATCGATCTCGCGCAATGGGGCCTGCCGCGCGAGCCGGTGGTGCGCGATGTGCTGGGCGCGGGCGCGGATGTGGTGACATTCAGCGGCGACAAGCTGCTTGGAGGGCCACAATCCGGGCTGATTGCCGGCCGCAGGGATCTGATTGCGAAGATTCGCAAGCATCCGCTGAAGCGCGCCCTGCGGCTGTCCAAGATCACGCTCGCCGCGCTCGAAGCCACCCTGCGCGCCTATCGTACACCCGACTTGCTGGCGCGCGAGCTGCCGACATTGCGCATGCTGACGCGGCCGATCGAAGACCTGGAGACGCTGGCCGCGCACCTGCAACC
>JBFWSE010000159.1:0-7284 GCA_050248535.1 Novosphingobium sp. | reverse complement strand
CGGGCGTGCCGGGCGGCTATCGCGACATTGTTGAACAGGCAAAAGCCCATGGCGCGGCCCGGTTCGGCATGGTGGCCGGGCGGGCGAACGGCGGCAAACGCGGCCTGGGCGCGGCGCTCCATCACCCTATCGACGGCGTGGATCGCCCCGCCCGCCGCCCGTAGCGCCGCTTCGACACTGCCATGGCTCAGCACGGTATCGGAATCGAGTGCGCGGTGTCCGCCATCCGGCACGTCGATAGCCAGCAGGCGCCCGACGTATGCGGGATCGTGGACCAGTTCCAGTTGTCCGGCCGTGGCGCGGGGTGCTTGTTCGCGAGCCAGGTCCGGAAAGGCCGCCTCTCCCAACGCCGATTGCACCGCACGCAACCGGTCGATCCGCTCGGGATGGCCCGGGCCGGGATCGTGCTGCAAACAGGCCTCGTGGGTGATCAATGCGACAGCCATCGGCCGGGTTAGAGCATCGGCAATGCCGCAAGTAAACGCTCATGAATTCGCCCCTGCGCTATCCTCGCTCACTTGTTGCTCCACACGGCGCACAGTGGCATTAGGCTTGGCATAAAGGGAGATACCGATGTCCGAAGTCGCCGCCGCCACCAGCTTTCCCAAGTCGCTAGAGGATATCCGCGTTCCCGATGCGGTAGTGCCGGCGCATGTGCCCAAGGAGCTGGTTTACGACATCTCCTTTGCCATGGGCCAGGTACCCAACGACCTGGTCGATCCCTATGAGCCGTTCGGTTGGCTGACCGACCGCGAAACGGTCCCGCCGCTGATCTACAACCCGCCTTCGGGCAACAGCGCCATGGCCGCCGCCGCGGGCGGCATGGGCATGGGCAACTGGGTGGTCACCCGTTACGAGGATATCGACCGGGTCTATTGCGACGTCGATCATTTCTCCAACAAGGGCACCGCCGAATTCCAGCGCGTGATTGGCGAAACCTTCCCTTCGATCCCGCTTGCCATCGATCCGCCCGAACACGGAAAATACCGGATTTTCCTCAGCAAGTTCCTAGGTCCGGCCAATGTCAAAAAAGTCATGGACCCGGTGATCCATGAGGTGCTCGACGAGATGATCGGGGCCATCGCCGACAAGGGCGAAGTCGACATGGCCTGGGATTTTGCACGGGTGTTCCCGGTGCGCATTTTCATGAGCCTGATGGGCTTTCCCAAGCACATGTTCGACGATTTCCTCGAATGGGAATGGAACATCCTCCACTCGAACAGCCTCGAGAAAATGCAGTGGGCGCTGCGCAACGTGCTGGGCTTCCTGCGCGGCTTCATCGCCGAAAAGGAAAAGAACCCCGACGAATTCCTCACCAGCTCGATCGTGCACGGCACGATCAACGGCGAGCGCTTCACCGAGGATGAAAAGATCGGCATGGTCTGGTTCCTCTGGCTCGGCGGGCTCGACACCGTCGCCGCCACCATCGCCCAGATGTTCCGGCGCATGGCCATGCAGCCTGAAATCCAGGCGATGATCAAGAACGACCGCTCGCTGATCCCTGGCGCGGTCGAGGAATTCTTCCGCACCCAGCCGATCCTCTCCTCGGGCCGCAGGGCCAAGGTGGATTTCGAATGGCACGGCCAGCAGATCAAGGCCGGCGACAGCTTCTCCTGCCTCAACCCGGCCGGCAACTTCGATCCCACCCGGTTCAAGAACCCGCGCGAGTTCGACCCCACCCGGAAGGGCAACCGGCACTACACGTTGATTGCCGGAGTGCACTCTTGCCTTGGCGGGCACCTGGCGCGGCGCGAATTGCGGGCGCTGCTGGAAATGTGGTTCGACCGGATTCCCAATGAGTTCCGGGTGAAGCCGGGAACGGATTCGACCGTGTTCCCGGGGCTACTGTCGATCAGGAACCTGCATCTCGTCTGGGACGTCTGAGTTGAGCGTCCGGGCTTGACCAAAGCCCGGCGCAAGTCCATCGGCCCGCCATGACCGAGCGATCCGGCTCCAGAATCCTGCTTGCGCTTGCGCTGGGCATGTTCCTGGCGGTGCGCGCGCTGGTGCCGGCGGGCATGATGCCGGTGCAGACCGCGCAGGGTTATGCCGTTACGCTCTGCACAGGCGCCGGGCCGGTCGATGGCTGGGTCGATGCGTCCGGCAAGTTCCACAAGGGGCAATCTGGCAAGGGCCAGAGCAAGTCGGACTGTCCCTTTGCAGGCCTGGGCGCCAAGATGGTTTTTGCAGCCCCGTCGGCATTCGTACCAGCTACCCTGGTGCATTTTCGCACTGTTAATGCGTTCCCCGGCATTGTCGGCATCGGCCACGGGCTTGCCGCCCCTCCCCCTCCCCAAACCGGTCCGCCAGCCCTGACATGAGACATCGGTCCGGAACATCCGGGCCATAGCGCATTTCTCATTCAGGGCTTATTTTTCATGAAATTCCAAACTCTAGCGCGCGCTTCGGCGTGCCTGATCGCCATTGCCACAACGGCACCCGCATGTGCCGCGGAATCGGCCGAAGCAGGGCAATCAACCGATACAACTTTCACTGTCGGTGAAATCGTCGTCACTGCCCGCAACATGGCGGGATCCGGCAACAACGTCATCACTTCGGTCGACCTGCTCGGCGGCGATATCGCCCAGCGGGCCAACGTCAATTACGCCTGGGAGCTGGTCGGCCGGCTGCCCGGCGTACTTGTCACCAATTTCAACCAGGGCGCGACCAGCGGCAAGTTCTCGTTCCGCGGCTTCAACGGCGAGGGAGAGATCAACGCGGTCAAGCTGCTGATCGACGGCATTCCCTCGAACAGCAACGACGGCAACATGCCTTTCATCGACGCGGTTTTCCCGATCGATATTGCGCAAATCGACGTGGTGCGCGGCACATCCGATCCGCGCTATGGGCTCCACGCCATTGCCGGCAGCGCTGGCATCAAGACGCGGATCGGCGGCACCTATGCCGATGCGCGGGCGTCTGCTGGCAGTTTCGGCACCTATGACGGGCAGCTTTCGGCCGGGCTTGAGCGTGGCAAATTCAGCCAGAACTATATGGTCGCCTATCGCAAGTCGGAAGGTTATCGCGATCATGGCGCGTTCGACCGGCTCGGCCTTGCCGGAAAGTGGTTCTACCGCCCCTCAAGCGACGTAAGCATCGGTGCGATGGCCCGCTACTACAAGAGCGACGCCGACGAGCCAGGCTATCTGACTTTTCCCGACAGCCGCGCCAATCCGCGCATGACCAACGCTTATAACGCCACCGACGGCGACCACCGCGAAGTCCAGCAATACAGCCTGCATTTCGACGCGACTTTCGATGAAAAGCTGGATCTGACCGCCAAGGCCTATTTCAACCGGCTGCGCGATGACCGTTACGTCAAATTCTCGGCCGGCGCCGCGCAGCAGCGCCGCGTGACCAACGAAGACCAATGGGGCGCATTGGCGGCGCTGCACTGGCACACCAGTCTGGCCGGCGTGCCATTGATGGCCGAACTGGGGGGCGACATTCAGTGGCAGGACAACGAATCGCTGCGCTACACGGCTGTCGAACGTGTCCCGACCGCGCAGACCCGGGACCAGAAATTCAAACTCAATGCCGGAGGGGTCTATGCCCAGATTGTGCTGCAACCGGCCGACTGGCTCAAGGTCACGCCCGCCTGGCGGCTCGACTGGGTTGGCGGCATGTTCCGCAACCGGCTGAACAACACGACGGCCCCGATCAACGACTATGGCACGATCAGCCAGCCCAAGCTTTCCGTGGCGGTAACTCCCGTCCAGGGCGTCACGCTCTACGGCAATTACGGCAAGAGCTTCCAGATCGGACTCGCATCGGGCGCCTATCTGATCCCGCCGCGCACCAAGGATCTCGCCCCCTCGATCAACGAGGGTTGGGAACTGGGCGTCAAGTTCGCGCCTTCGGACAGATTCGAAGGGCGCATCGCCGTCTGGCGGCAGACCGCGACCGGTGAAATCAAACGCAAACTCAACGATCCGCTGGGCGACAGTGAAAATGTCGGGGCGACAAGGCGGCATGGCATCGACATCCAGGCCAGCGGCAAGCCGCTTCCGGGCCTGTCGCTGTGGGGCGCCCTGTCGTGGCAAAAGGCAACAATCGCGACGCCCGATCCCGCCGCACCGCAGCTTTCCGGCAACGAAATCGATCACGTACCGCACTGGCTGTGGTCCGCCGGGCTGGATTACACCGGCATTGCCCGCACCCGCCTGTCATTGTGGGCCAGCGGACAGTCGAGCTATTGGCTGACTACGGCCAACAGCGCGGCGCAAGGCCAGTTCGGCCAATATGCCGTGCTCAATGCCGAACTGGCCTATGACGTGAGCGAACGTATCGGTCTTGCCCTCTCCGCCAAGAACGTGACTGACGCATACTACGAATATGTCTGGTTCGACGGCGCCCAGACGTTGCACAGCCCGGCAGACGGCATCGGCGTCACCGGCAGTGTGCGCGTGAGGTTCTGACCATGTCCGCGCCCCGCCGCATCGTCAGACGCATCCACCTCTGGCTGGGCCTGAGCCTGGGAGCGCTGATGGTGCTGGCGGGGCTGACCGGCAGTGTGCTGGTCTTCTACGTCGAAATCGACGGCTGGCTCCATCCCGAGCAGGCAGCGCAGGGTACGGCCAATGCCCGATCCTACGACAATGCGATTGTCACCCTGCGTCGCGCCTTTCCGGACAAGCACGGCCCATGGCGGATCGAAGTGACTGGCAAGCCGGGCGCCATTCCCACCCGCTATTACGAGCCGCCCGAAACCCGTGGGCGTGATTTCGCGCCAATGATGGTCTGGCTCTCGCCTGACGGGCAACGCGTGCTGCGCCGCGATTTCTGGGGTGATTACGCCATGACCTGGGTTTACGACCTCCACTATCGTCTGCTGCTGGGCAAGGCGGGCGGCGTAGTGTTCGGCTATGCCGGATTGGCGCTGCTGGCGTTGCTGCTGACTGGCCTGTGGGTCTGGTGGCCTCGCGGCAGTCTGGCCAAGGCGCTGCGATTCAAGCAAAAGGCCCCGCCCGTGCGCAGATTGCGCGACTGGCACAAGCTGGCGGGACTTGCCGGTCTGCCTTTGCTGCTGATGCTCACAGCAACGGGCGTGATGCTGGCGCTTCCCGACGAGAGCAATGGCCTGCTCGCCGCACTGTTCGGCCCGGCGCAAGAAA
This sequence comes from Novosphingobium sp., assembly GCA_050248535.1. Taxonomy (GTDB): domain Bacteria; phylum Pseudomonadota; class Alphaproteobacteria; order Sphingomonadales; family Sphingomonadaceae; genus Novosphingobium. The sequence goes on along the minus strand of JBFWSE010000159.1, from coordinate 2,170 downwards.
TGCCCTCCCCCCTGCCCGGCCATGCCGAAGGCCCTGACATCCCGCCCAGCGCCGCCATGACCGCGGCCGCGGCATCCATGCCCCGCGCTCGCCTCGCCTGGCTCGAAATTCCCGGTCACGGCCACGCGCCCTACCGGCTTAGGATGCAGCAACCCGGCGATCCCAGCCGCAGGTTCCCGCACAGCTTTGTCTGGATCGATCGCCACACCAGCCGCATTCTGGCGTTCACCGACAGCACCCGGGCCGGCGCCGGTGGCCAGATTTCCAACTGGCTGCACCCGCTGCACGACGGGTCTGCAGGCGGAATTGTGCTGCGGCTGCTCGCCATATTCGCGGGTCTGGCGCCGATCGCGCTGTTTGTTACGGGAGTGCTGCGTTACCGGCTGCGAAGGCGATGATGGCGCCCTCGTGCAAAAAAAGGCCTGTCGCTTCTTGCCAAGTTTTGGGATCAATCTAATCTATAAGGCCTGACAGGCGGCCAGCCGGTCGCGCTTTGGAGTGCCCGCAATGGCCTTGCTCGATTTTCTCAAGAAACAATTCATCGATGTCATCGAATGGCTGGAAGAACCCGGCCAGCTGGCCTGGCGCGTGCCATTCACCGATCAGGAAATCCAGAACGGCGCGCAGCTTACCGTGCGCGAGGGGCAGGTCTGCGCCTTCCTCAACGAAGGCAAGATGGCCGACGTGTTCGGGCCGGGCCTGCACACGCTCAACACCGCCAACCTGCCTTTGCTCACCAACCTGATGAATTGGGACAAGGGCTTCAAGTCGCCGTTCAAGTCGGACGTGGTGTTCTTCTCGCTGAAGGAACAGGCCGGCCTGAAGTGGGGCACGCCCCAGCCCGTCACCGTTCGCGATGCCGAATTCGGCGCGATCCGCATCCGCGCTTTCGGCTCCTATTCGGCCAAGCTCGACGATGTCGCCGCATTTTCCTCGAAATTGCTGGGCACCACCATGGGCCTCAGGATCGGCGATATTGAACCGCAGCTGCGCGGCGCGATTCAGACCTCGATCGCCACGGCCATCGGATCGAGCGGCATTCCGTTCCTCGATCTCGCCGGCAACCAGCAGAAGATGTCGGACCAGATCAAGGCCGAGGTTGAGCGCAACTTCAAGGAATGGGGCATCGCCTGCCCCACATTCTTCGTCGAAAGCGTCTCGCTGCCCGAGGAAGTGCAGGCCTATCTCGACAAAGGCAGCTCGATGCGGATGCTCGGCAACCTTGACAACTACGCCAAGTTCCAGGCTGCCGAGGCCTTGCAGGCTGCAGCGGCCAATGAAGGCGGCGGCGGTATGGCCGGTCTTGGCGCAAGCATGGCGGCGGGCGCGGCCATGGGTAACATGATGCAGCAAAGCCTCAACCCGGCAGCCCAGCAGGCCGCTGCGCCGGCAGCCCCTGCAGCAGCGGCCGCGGAAGAAGATCCCTTTGCCTTGCTCGAAAAACTCCACAAGCTCGTCACCATAGGCGCGCTCAGTCAGGAGGAATTCGACGCCAAGAAGGCGGAAATCCTGGCCCGCGTGAAGTAAGCGCCGCGCGGGGGGGCTGGGATGGCGACGCTCAACTGTCCGTCTTGCGGTGCGCAGATCGTTCTGCGCTCTGCCGCCATGCCCTATTCCGTCTGCTCCTATTGCCAAACCGTGGCCATGCATCAGGGCGATCAGGTACAGGACCTCGGCAAGGCGGCCACGCTGCCTTTCGACGTTTCGCCAATCCAACTCGGCACTTGCGGCGAGGCCGATGGCGTGCCGTTCGAAGTGGTCGGCCGGGTGCGCTGGGGCTGGACCGACGGTTCGTGGAACGAATGGCTGCTGCTGGGCAATGATGGCGAGCATCGCTGGCTGGGCGAAGCCATGGGCATGTTCCAGTATCTCACCGAAAAGCCCGACGCGATGCAGGATTCGCTGCTGCAACGGTTCGCCTCAGGCGAAGCCATTTCACCGGGCGACCGGGCTACGGTCGGCGGCGTTACTTTCTCGGCCAGTGATATCAAGGAGGCCCATTGCCTGGGCGGCGAAGGCGACCTGCCCTTCCCCACCCCGGCCGACTGGACCATGACTAGCGTCGATTTCAAGGGCCAGGCCGGCGAATCGCTCAGCGTCCAGCGCGATGCGCAGGGCACCAGCGCCTATGAAGGCCGCTATGTCGAACTGGTGACGCTCAAGCTCAGGA
>JBFWSE010000158.1:0-7298 GCA_050248535.1 Novosphingobium sp. | reverse complement strand
CGCGCCGATCCATGCGGAAGCCCCGCTGTTTGTCGACCAGTCGACCGAAGCGGCGATTCTCGTCACCGGCATCAAGGTGGTCGACCTGCTGGCCCCTTACGCCAAGGGCGGCAAGATTGGCCTGTTCGGCGGTGCGGGCGTCGGCAAGACCGTGCTGATCCAGGAACTGATCAACAACATCGCCAAAGGCCACGGCGGCGTTTCCGTCTTCGCGGGCGTCGGTGAGCGCACCCGCGAGGGCAACGACCTCTATCACGAGTTCCTCGAAGCCGGCGTTATCGCCAGCGACGGCGACGGCAATGCCATCTCCGAAGGTTCCAAGGTGGCGCTGGTGTTTGGCCAGATGAACGAGCCCCCGGGGGCCCGCGCCCGCGTCGCGCTCTCGGGCCTGACCATGGCCGAATACTTCCGCGACCAGGAAGGCCAGGACGTGCTGTTCTTCGTCGACAACATCTTCCGCTTCACCCAGGCCGGTTCGGAAGTGTCGGCGCTGCTCGGCCGTATTCCTTCGGCCGTGGGCTACCAACCGACCCTCGCCACCGACATGGGCGCGCTGCAGGAACGCATCACCTCGACCACCAAGGGTTCGATCACCTCGGTCCAGGCGATCTACGTTCCCGCGGATGACTTGACCGACCCCGCGCCGGCCACCTCGTTCGCCCACCTCGACGCGACCACCACGCTCAGCCGCGCCATTTCGGAACTGGGCATCTATCCGGCGGTGGACCCGCTGGACTCGACCAGCCGCGTTCTCGAACCGCGCGTCGTCGGCGCCGAGCACTACGAAACCGCCCGCCGCGTTCAGGAAACCCTGCAGAAGTACAAGTCGCTGCAGGACATCATCGCCATTCTGGGCATGGACGAGCTGTCGGAAGAAGATAAGCTCACCGTCGCCCGCGCGCGCAAGATCCAGAAGTTCCTCAGCCAGCCGTTCCACGTCGCCGAAGTCTTCACCGGCATCCCGGGCAAATTCGTCCAGCTCGAAGACACGGTGAAGAGCTTCAAGGCCGTGGTCGATGGCGAATACGATCACCTGCCCGAGAACGCCTTCTACATGGTCGGCGGCATCGACGAGGCTATCGAAAAGGCCAAGAAGCTGGCTGAAGAAGCCTGATGAAACCTAAGCCCCTCCCGTAGACCTTCGGTCCACCGAAGGTGTCAGGGGAGGGGTTGGGGTGGGGCATGTCCTTACCCGAAACGTCGGAGTTGGGGACAGCCCCCACCCCCGGTCCCTCCCCTGAAGGGGAGGGGAGAAAGAGCGAAAAATGGCACTGCACTTCGAACTCGTCACCCCGACCAAACTGGTCCGTTCCGAGGATGTCTACATGGTCGTCGTACCCGGCAGCGAGGGCGATTTCGGCGTGCTCGAGGGCCATGCCCCGGTCATGTCCACCATCCGCGACGGCGCATTGGCGATCTACAAGAGCGAAGGCGCCGCGCCTGAGGAAGTGCGCATCCAGGGCGGCTTTGCCGAAATGGGCGATGGCGGGCTGACTGTGCTCGCAGAGAGCGTCGAGGGCTAAGGCACCCCGGCCGCCACCGGGCGATAGCGCCACTGCTTCGCCTCGCTGCCGTCCATCTTCGAAATTTCCGCCATCAGCAGCTGACCCTGCCGCCAATAGCGGATGCGCTGCGGAAAGCTGTGCGCAGGGTTGGTGAATTCAATCGAATCGTCACTCGCCGCGGTCATGGCGAATTCGACGGGTGAATTGCCCTTGGGGTGAGCGAACAGCACCAGTTTCCCACCCGGTTTCAACGCGATACGCATGGCTTCCCAAGAGTTGACCTCTGGTCCGAAACCCTCGCGCCCTATCCCCAGCATCGCATCGCCGCGTGGGCCCAGCCACATTTCCTCGGCCCAATTGGTCCCGTCCTGCATCACCCATTGCCCAGCCAGCCAGCCCGGCATGGACCGGGAATCGTCAGCAAGTACCGGCACGGAAAGCGACACAAGTGCAAGCGCGGCAAGGCATTTCCAGTTCATCGGCATCTCCAGTTATCGCGCGCGTTAACCCGGTCCTAAGCATATTGCTTTAGCACGCCAAGCTGGCGCCAGGCGCACCGATTTGACGTTCTTACCCGATAGTCGGTCTGGATGAACAGGGAGCAAACGGCATGACAGCGGCGGCCCTCGCTACACACCCGGCTGGTTCGGGCGCTGCGCCTCGGCCTGTGCTGCTCAACCGTTCGGTTCAATTCGTCTGGTTCCTGATCTTCGCCATGGCGACGCGCTGGTATGCGTTGGGCGATCTCAACTATCAGGAAGACGAACTGCTGTTCTTCTACTACGGGCAGCGCATGCACGAGGGGCTGTTGCCCTATGTCGACCTGTGGGACCGCAAGCCGCCCAGCCTCTTCCTTCTCTACTACTTTTTCGCCGGCATTTCGCATTCGGTCTATGTGTACCAGATCGCCGGACTTCTGTCCGTAGCCATGACCGCGCAAGTCATCGCCCTGTTGTGCGAGCGGATTGGCGCACGTGTCGCGGGTGGGACTCTGGCGGGAACTCTCTATCTTTGCATGCTGCTGGAATTCGGCGGAGCGGGAGGCCAGGCGCCGATATTCTACAACCTGCCAATGGCCGTTGCGGCCCTGCTGGTGATTTCGCGACGTGACAGCCTTGCGCAGGGCAAGACGGGCCCTGCGCTGTTCGCGGCCATGTTGCTGGCAGGCCTCGCCATCACATTCAAGCAAACCGCTGTGTTCGAGGCCGCGTTCCTCGGTTGTTACGCCTTGTTTGTGCTCGCGCGCGGCGGAATGCCGCAGGCCAAGCTGGTGCGAACCGGCCTGGCCATGATGTTGACTGGCGCAGTGCCGATGCTCGCCTGGGCGTTGTTCTATGCCGTGTCCGGCCATTTTTATGAATTCTGGCATGCCATGGTGTTGTCCAACTTCACCCGGTCCTATCATTTTGACGCAAATCTTGTTTTCCGTGCACGCGTATTTACCGTTGCATTGGGTCCGGTCCTGTTGATCGCGGCAGCCGGGCTGGCAGGGCATGGCCAGGACGTTGCTGCGCGCGTGGGCAGAAACTTTGTCATCGGCTGGCTGGTTGCAGCGTTTGCCGGTTTCCTTGTGATCCCCAACCTGATCGACCACTACGTAATGCCGCTGATGGTGCCTCTGGCGATTGCAACGTCGCCCTTGCTGTCGCGGCGACCGATCGGCTGGATTGCGGGCGTGGTGATGATTTCGCTGTATGTCGCAGCCTGCCCGGCGCTCGACCCGGGCCGGGCGAGCAGGTCGCGGTCGGAAGTCATGTCACTGATCCAGGAAATGCATCAACGCGATCCGGTTATGCGGCTGTTCGTGTTTGACGGCCCAGTCTATCTGAATGTCCTCACAGGCTCCAACCCGCCGACTCCGCTAGCGTTCCCGCTGCACCTTGCGGCATTGCCGGAACGCAATGTCAGCCACCTCGATACGGCCGGAGAAGTTCGAAAGATTCTGGCCTGGCGCCCGACCACAGTTGTCCTGCAGAAGGAATCCCGGCCAGTCGAACTGGAGAACGCGGAAACCAACGCCCTCGTCCGAGACTACGTTTCCAGCCAGTGCCGCTCTCACTATGCACGCAGAATTCATGACATGTATGGCAAGGTCGATCTGGACCTCTACACCGACTGCGCCGGCAACGCAGCGGCGCGCCCGTGACGGCTGCTTTCGAAAACCTGTTCCGCACACGCCGCGCCCAGTTCGCCTGGTTCCTGATCTTTGCTCTGGTGATCCGCGCCTCGGTGCTGGGTGACACCAACTATTTCAACGACGAGTATTTCTATTTCGAAACCGGCCTTCGCATGCACGACGGCATCTTGCCCTATGTCGATATATGGGACCGCAAGGGTCCTGGACTGTTTCTCACCTACTGGCTGATCGCCTTCTTTTCGCATTCGGTGCTGGCCTTCCAGCTTGCCGCGACCCTGGCGGCGGCGGCCACGGCCTATGTGGCGAACCGCATCGCAGGCCATTTCGCCAACCGCCCAGGCGCCATGCTGGGCGGTACGCTCTATCTCGTCATGCTGGGCTGGCTGGGCGGCGGCGGCGGGCAGACGCCTGTGTTCTACAACCTGCCCCTGGCCTTGGCGGCGCTGGCCGTGGTGCGGGCGACGCCGCGGTTACGGCAGGGGCAGATGCCCCGCTTGCTGATCGCCGCGATGGCCGCGGCGGGCTTTGCCATTACCTTCAAGCAGAGCGCAATCTGCGAAAGCGTCTTTCTGGGTTGCTACGTCCTTTGGCAATTGCGCCGGGGCGGCATGGCGCTTCGCCACCTCACCGGAAGCGCTTCGGCCATGATCGCCGCCGGGGCCATGCCCATGCTGCTGTTTGCCGGTTTCTATGCCTGGGCAGGCCATTTTTTCGAATTCTGGCACGCCATGGTCACCGCCAACCTGACCAAAACGCTCAACCCGGCAGGCGATCACTGGCAACGGATCGGCTCGCTCAGCGTTCTGTTCGCCCCCGCCTGGATCCCTGCCCTCGCCGGGCTTGCCCTGCGTCACGAGGGGGATGAGGTGAGGCGCGGGTTTCTTGCCGGCTGGCTGCTGGCGGGGCTGGCGGGCGTGGCAATTGTCCCCAATTTCTTCGAGCATTATTTGCTGCCCTTGTGCCTGCCCGCCAGTGTCGCCGCCGCGCGGGCGCTGGGCTTCCGGCTGATTGGCCCGGTCTTCGGTCTGTTGGCCATGGCCATGGTGCTGACAGCCGGCCCGGCCTTCGATTTTGCCCGCCGCGCCCAGTCGCGCGAGGGTATGGCCTTGCTGGCCCAGGATATCCGCGCGCGCGATGCGAAACCGCGGCTGTTCGTCTTCGGCGGGCCGGTCGATCTCTACCGGCAGTTCGATACTTACCCGCCGACGCCGCTGATCTATCCGCTGCACCTCTATTTCCCGGCGGAAAACAATGTCAGCCATCTCGATACCGCCGGCGAAGTGCACAAGGTACTCGCCTGGCGGCCCAGCGTGGTGGTGTTCTACCACGGCGCGGACCCGAAAGCGGTCAACCCGCGCACCGGGCCTCTGGTGCGCGACTATGTCGCGCGCAATTGCCGCCTGTGGTTCACGCGCGAATTGCCGGAGCTTTACGTGAAGCAATCCGTCGATGTCTGGGGCGATTGCGCGCGCGAGCGCTAAGCCATCACCCCCCGTGCAGCGACGGCGGCGCGGTGGTATAGTCGTGCATGCCCTTGGTGGTGAACCGCCGCCGGGCAAAACGCCAGCCTTCGGGCAGACGGACCAGTTCGTCGTCATAGACGCCCAGCACTTCGAGATTGAGCTGCTTGCCGGCATATTTGCCGCACTCGCGGATGACCGAATGCGCCGTCGCCCGGTCGCCGTTCACTTCGATGATCGCAGGCGAATTATGCTGCACCATGTATTCGAGCGTCCCGGTTATGCCCGAAGCCGCTGCAAGGATCGCGTCGTGGCCGGACAGTTCCAGCCCGGCGCCCGGCACTTCCCAGACCCCATCCGGCGCGAATGTCGCGACCATAGCCGCTAGATCGCCGATGCTGGCCTTGTAGCTGTAGGTGTTGAGGGTCTGCTGGATGGCAATATGATCGCTCATTGTCGTCTCTCCCAAGGACTGTTCGGCCGCTAGCTACAGTCAGTCACTGCATCCGCGCAAGGTGGAGCCACTTCGCCCGCTCCGCCGCGCGCCGCTCGTCATGCAGCAGCACGGTATCCAGCCCTTCCCCGCCCAGCGGCAGCCGCACCGGCGGATCGTCGCTGTCAAGCGCCTTAAGCAGCGCCAGCGCACCCAGTTCGGCATCGTCGCCCGCACTCCAGCCGGCATTGCCGGCCCGCTGCGTCAGCGCCGCCATGTCATAGTGCGAGCCGGGCATGTTGAAAGTCATCGACGCAGTGAAATCCGTGGCGAAGGGGCCGAGTTCCGCCAGGGTCACGCGAATGCCCAGCAGCCGCAATTCGGCCGCGAGCGATTCGGTGAGGCCCGCTATGGCGAACTTGGTCGCACAGTAATAACCCAGCGCGGGAAAGCCGATCTGTCCGGCAACCGATCCTATGTTGACGATCTGCCCGGACCTGCGTTCGACCATTTCTCCCAGCACCGCACGGATCATCGCGAGCGTACCGAAATAGTTGGTCTCCATCAGCCGCCGTGCGACCTCGATGCCGGTCTCCTCAACCGTGCCCATTTCGCCATAGCCGGCGTTGTTGACCAGCACATCGATTGCGCCGAACCGCTCCCTGCAGGCAGCAACGGTTGCGGCAATCTGGTCCTCGCGCGTAATGTCTAGAGGCAGCGCCAGGGCCCGCTCGCCATATGGTGCGACCAGTTCTTCGACCAACTCGAGCCGTCGCGCCGTCGCGGCCACCCGCTCGCCCCGCTCCAGCAGGACTTTGGCCATGGCCCGGCCATAGCCGGTCGAGCAGCCGGTAACCAGCCAGGTCTTTCGTGTCATCCTTCACCCCGATCGATTGTTGTCATGCGGCTATGCAGCGGCCGAATTGTTTTTCATAGTGGCGCAATGGATCCGGCAAGGCCGGACTGCAGGAGGATGCCGGAATGAGCGGAAGCGACCTGAACCACGACCTTGCCGCCCTGGCGCCCATTGGTCCGCTGACGGACTGGCTCGACGCGCATGTGCCGGAACTGGGCAAGGGCCCGCTCAAGACCGAACTGCTCCACGGCGGCACGTCCAATGTGGTGCTGACACTCGACCGGGGGGGCAGACAGATGGTGCTGCGCCGACCGCCCGCCGTGCCGCCTCCGGGGGCGGAACGCGGCGTCATGCGTGAGGCGCGGGTGCTGTCTGCGCTCAATGCCACCGAAGTGCCGCATCCGCACTGCTTTGGGGTCTGCGAGGATGCCGGCGTGATCGGCATGCCGTTCTACGTCATGGACAAGGTCGATGGCTGGGCCGGCAACCTGCGCGGCGGCAAAATCCATAACGAGCCGCCGTTCGACAAGCCGCCCTACGAATATGGCCTCTCATATGCCATCGTCGGCGGGCTTATCCAGCTCGCCAATGTCGACTACAAGGCCATTGGCCTCGAAGGTTTCGGCAAACCCGATAATTTCCTCGAACGCCAGGTCGATCGCTGGGCCAGCCAGCTCAAGTCATATCCCGAGAAATACCCGGGCTATGAGCCGCGCCAGCTCGATGGCTACGACGAAGTCGAGGCCTGGCTGCGCCAGAACGCACGGCCGACGACGACAGTCGGCATCATCCACGGCGATGTCGCCACCACCAATGTCCTGTTCCACCACGGCCCGCCCGCGCGGCTGGCGGCCATGATCGACTGGGAGCTTTCGACCATCGGCGATCCGATGCTCGACATGGGCTG
>JBFWSE010000157.1:0-7316 GCA_050248535.1 Novosphingobium sp. | reverse complement strand
GGGTGACGCAGCGAGCGCGAGGGGCACACCTGTTTTGCAAAGCGCCAACAGCTTCACGCCAAGGCCGAATTTGGCCGGACGAGCCTTCGCTGCGTGTTCGACTGGTGTTCCGGTCTTCATGGCTGCATGTCCTTGCTTTATCGTGATGGGCTGATGGGTGGGGGCTTGGTCACTTGAGGTTGCCCATCAAGCAGCCGCTCCGCGCGCGACGGGGTGCAGCCGCAGATAGTCCGAGAAGTAGGGAGCCATGTCCTGTTTGGTGATGCCCCAGTCGGCGAATGAATAGGTGTGCTTGCCGTGCTTGTTCTGGGGGTTGGCAGCCAGCCAGCCCAGCATGCCTCCTTCCGATTCACCTGTCCATTCATCGCCGAGCCACTGATAGACCCGGCGCATTTCGGCGACGGGATCTGCGATCAGTGTATCGTAGTAGAGGTGGTAAAAGCCGTCAGGCCGCTCCTGGCTAACTTCCAGCGGGCGCGAGAGGTGAAACGCGAACTGCAGCGGGAAATGGCGCCGCATGTATTCGGCGCCCGCATCGATTTCCGAAAACGGGCGCGATGCGCCGCGCATGCCGAATGACGAGGCGGCCGCGGCGTAGGGATCCCGATGAGTCCAGATCACGCGGGCATCGGGAAACGTCTTGAATATCTGTCGAACAAAAAGCGAGTCCGACGGCATCTTCAATACCCAGCGCCCCGAATTGGTCGACTGGAGGATCTGTAACGCCCGCTTGCGGTGCGCAAATGCGGATTCCATGTCGGTGAACAACAGCCAGTCATGGTAGGTCGGTGTGGTAGTGGTGACCGCCAGCATCAGCGAACGGAAGTCCTGGGCGAGCAAGTGGACACATTCGGTCGGGCTGTCGCCTGGTTCGAAGTGCGCGGCGGCAACCTTGGCTGCGCCCTTGAGCATCAGTTCATCCTTGGCAACTTCTGCGAGGCAGCGCGGATCGCTGCGCAGTTCACCCGGGGCTGCGGGAGGCGCCAGATTATAGGCCTCCCAACGCAGCATGGAGCGGTTGGCAGGATCGGATTCCATCAGGTAGCTGACCATGGTTGTTCCGGTCCGCGGCATCCCGAGGATGAAGACTGGCCGCTCAATTGCCTGTTGAGCCAGTTCCGGGTGGCTGTGGTGGTAGTCGTCGACCGACATGCGGGCAGCGAGGCAATCGATGTAGCGGCCCCGCACACTGGCCCAGCCGCGTTCAGTCAACCGGTTCTCGCGGGCATGATCTTTCAGCAGGATTTCCAGGCCTTCGCGCCATGAGTCGCAATCGGGCTCGGCCAAGCCGCCGGTCTTGGCGCGCGCGCCATCCAGAACATCTTGAAAAGTCAGGGTCAAAGGAAGTCCAATTCGAGGTTGATCAAGCAATCAACAAGGGTAGCAGCACCCGGGCCCATTGGCGCAAGTCAAGCCTATGACGAATCGATGCCATTTTTGCTCTTGATGGACGCAATCAGATGCTGGCAGCCCCCTCGCCGTTCAGCGCCCTTGCAGGTCAGCGGCCATGATCGCTTAGATGCATGCGGAGCAAGGCGAAGCGCCAACTGGCCAAATCGTGCCGCCATAGCAGGAGCAGGACATGAACCAGACCACAGATCTGTCAGCGGCGAATTTGCGTGCTGCCCAGATGGTGAAATCGGGCGAAGGGCAGACCGAGGCAATCTCGCGCGGTAATGGCATCTGGGAGAGCCGGGGCGTCGGCAACAGCTATCTGGTCACGACAGACGAGGGCGATGTTCTCATCAATGCCGGAACCCTTGCCGACGCGCGCCGGGCCAAGGACCTGTTCGCAAAAGTGTCCGCCAATCCAGTTCGCAAAATCGTACTCACGCAAAGTCACGCCAACCAGTATGGCGGCCTGGAAGTGTTCAAGACGCCATCCAACGAGGTGATTGCCCATCACCTCTATCCGGGTGAGCGAGCCATCAGCGAAGCCTTATCGGCCCATTACCGTCGGGGATCGCGGCGCATATTCGGCGGGATCACCGGACGCCCCGAAGACATGGTGCCGACTGTTGAAGTGAAGCCCGATCGCCTGATCAGCGACGAGGGTCTGGCCTTCACGCTGGGCGGCAGGCGCTTCGAGATTATCTGGACGCCGGGCGGGGAAACGCGCTCGGCGGTGATCGTCTGGCTGCCGCAGGACCGGATAGTAATTGTCGGCAACCTGTTCGGCCCGCTGTTTGGAAACCATCCCAATCTCAACACCCTGCGCGGTGACAAGCCGCGTTCTGCGCTTGAGTTTGTGGCGTCGGTGCGCAAACTCCGCGACCTTCGCCCCGACCGCATACTCACCGGCCACGAGGACATTCGGGGCGAAGCGCAGATCCACGCCGAGATCACCCGCGTGGCCGATGCAGTGCAATGGGTGCATGACCGCACTATCGAGGGAATGAATGCAGGAACCGATCTGCGCACCCTGATGCGGGAAACCCGCATGCCCGCTCACCTCGCGCTGACTGAGGAGTATGGCAAGCTCGCCTGGAACGTGCGGGCCATCTGGCATGAATACACCGGTTGGTTCGATCCGGCGCGCGGCACGACCGAACTGTACGGGGTTCCGCCTGAAAGCATTGCGCCGGCTCTTGCCGAGCTTGCTGGCGGTGCCGACCGCCTGGTGGAGCGGGCATCGGCCTTCGTGAAGACCGCGCAGCCGCTCGAAGCAATGTATCTGCTGGACATGGCGCTTTCGGCTGATGGCGGATCAATCAAAGCGCGGCAGGCCAAGCGCGATGCTTTGCTGCTGCTCGATCACCAGACGGGCGGCCACAACTTGTGGGAGCGGCGTTGGATCGCGTCCCAGATCGCTGATCTCGGACTGGAATAGCTCACGGTCGGCCATACCATCGAGGCGCAATTGCTGCTATCCGGTGCATACTGGAGAACTGGCCTTGGCGTCACAAACCCCTTCTGCACCTGACCGCAGGGTAAGGCCTACCTCTTTGCGTCGGCAGGAGCGTAACCTTGAGGTCGACGCCGAAATTCAATTAACCCATGCGCATGTGTTCCTTGCTAGATTGGACCACCAGGGGCCGGAACAGCACGCCTTTCGCCGCGACCGGGTTTACTGGATCGATCATTGCCTGACCCCCCGGCGGCCCAATGCGGACGCGCGCTTCTGTGATCATTGGAGCCCGGCCCGTCATGTGCAAATGGGATCGTTGATTGCCATGCCTCCGCGCAAGCACATTCTAATCAGGACAGCGGGCGGGCGCCATGTCTCGCTCATCTGCCAATTGCAGGCGCAAGCGGTGGAGCGCTGGCTACCGGAGGGCTATGTCTGGACCGAACGCCGGTTGGAAGCGTCGCTGAACATAGCGAATGAAGCGATCAAGTCGCTCATGCTGCGTTTGAATGAGGAACTGAAGAGGCCGAGCAGCAGCAGTGTTGAACTCTGCGATGCGATAATTGCGCAGCTGGCGATCGAGCTGGCCAGGCATTTTTCGGCCGCGAGTGCAACGGACACCAAGGGCGGGTTAGCATCGTGGCGTTTGCGCACTGTCGAGGAACGCATCGCGGACCCAAATGCAATTTACCCAACTGCCGCCGAACTGGCCCGGCTGTGCAGGCTTTCCCCGCGCCAGTTCAGCCGCGCCTTCAGGGTGAGCAGGGGGTGCTCCATCGGCGATCATCTGGCGCAGGCGCGCATCGAAGCGGCCAAGCGACGTCTGTTCACGAAAGAACGCATCACCCAGATTGCCGCCGCACTGGGCTATTCTTCGCAATCGAGCTTTTCCGCGTCGTTCCGGCGTTCAACAGGAACAACGCCCGGTCAGTTCCGCATTCAGACCAGTCTGGGCCGCCACTCCTGACGACTCGCATTGGCCAGATGTATAATTTCAGACAAATTTGTCTTTGCAGGTCATAAATGCGCCCGAGAGTCCTGTCTGGACAGGCCGTCAGTGACGTTTTGCTTGGCGCCATGATTGGTCAGGCCGGTATCATGAGGCGATAGACCCGCGCAGTGCGCTCGACAGAGAGCGCGTGGTGACAGGTTCGCGTTTCAAATGGGGAGGCTCTAATGCCCACGACAATCTCAAGCACTATCCGGCGCAGCATTCTGGCGAGTGTCGCCACCATCGCTCTTTGCCCCGCCGCTGCCTGGGCACAGGCCAGCGACAGCGAGGACCGCGATGATGAAATCGTCGTTACCGGCACGCTGATCCGCGGCATCGCCCCGGTGGGCTCGAATACGGCCAGGGTCAGTGAAGCGAGGATCGAAGAGGTTGGCGCCATTTCGGCGAACGAAATTCTCGCATCGATCCCGCAGGTATCCAGCCAGTTCAACAACGTTCCGCTCGCCGACCTCAACATCGCGGTGAACCAGGTCCAGACGTCGCGCCCGCGCATTCGCGGAATTGGCAATGCGACCAGCGCAACATCGCCGACGCTGGTGTTGGTCAACGGACACCGTCTTTCCGGCGTCGGCACCACCAGCTCATCTGTCGATCCCGACATGATCCCGTTCGGCGCGATAGCCAGCGTCGATGTCATGACCGAAGGCGGTTCGGCAACCTATGGCGCGGATGCCGTGGCCGGCGTGATCAACTATATCACGCGCCGCCGGTTTGACGGCGTCAAGGTGGATGCGGACTATGGGTTTGCTGACGATTACCAGCAGTGGAGCGGCAGGATCACAGCGGGCAAGTCTTGGGACACCGGCTCGGCCTATGTTTCCTATTCCTATGCCAAGACGGATTCGCTCTATGGACGCGACCGCGATTTTGCCCGCAACCTTGATTATTCTTCACAGCCCTATCGCGGCATTGATCGGACCTGTGCCAGCCCGAACCTTTCCTTGCAGTTGGTCGGAATAAATCCTGGAGATGGCTCAACCCTGACTACGGTTGGCGCCCCCATAACCTATGCCGCGCCGAATTTTGCCGTGAACACGGAAAACCGCTGCGACAACTCGGAAAATGGAACGCTGGTTCCCAAGTCTGAGCGGCATGGCGTTTTCGCAAGCCTGACGCAGGAAATCGGCGACAAGACGACGATTGATCTGCGGGGCTTCTATGGTGAGCGTTTCACCGAAGCACGGGCGGCGGCCACTGGCGTCGTGTCGGTTGCGCCGCCCAATCCCGCATCGACATCGCTGCCAGCAGGCGTGGTCATCGGCGCGACCGGTGGTACGGTTCCCTTCTCGCCGTTTCCCGGCCTCACCTTCCAGGTGCCAGGCGTGAACCGGGCGATCGTCAACTTCAACTTCTCGCCGCTGCTTGGGCCCAGCCCGCTGACCCAGACCGTGTTCCTGAAACAATGGGGCGCGGATCTGGAAGTCACCCACGATTTCAGTGAAGACTGGCAATTGAAGGTTCTCGGTAATGTCAGCGAGAGCGACAGCCGCTTCAACCTGCAACAAATCAATCAGACCCGCCTCAATGCGGCCGGGCTGGCCGGCGGCGCGAACAACTCGATCAATCCGTTGAACATAGCCGGTTCCAGCCTCGCTGTGGCCAACGACATTCTCGACAATGAAATCGCGGGTCAGGTTATTGACCGGCTGGTTCAATTGCGGGCCATTGCCGAAGGCCGTCTGTTCTCGATTTCCGGCGGTGATGTGCGGCTTGCCATTGGCGCCGAATACATGAACGAGAATCTGCGTAAGCGGCAGCAGACCGATATTCGTCGCGGCACGCTGGTTAACGCGGCTTACACGCCCTACAAGCGCAATGTGGAATCCGTCTTTGGCGAAGTGGTGGTTCCGATCATCGGCGAGGGCAATGCGTTTGCGGGCGCTCAGTCGCTGGTGTTCTCCGCCGCCGCGCGTTACGACCACTACAGTGATTTCGGCAACACCTTCAATCCCAAGTTCGGCCTCACCTATGTGCCGGTCGAAGGTGTCACGCTGCGCGGCAACTGGGGTACGTCGTTCACCGCGCCCAATGCGCTCGATCAGCTTGGCGGGCTGAACAACACGATCACGGCATTTTCGTTCAATCCCTTCCAGCCAGCAGGCAATCCTGCGCCGGCTGGCTCTTTTTCCGTAGCCATCCAGGGTTCCCAGTCACCGCTCAGCCCGCAGGAAGCCACCACCTGGTCGGTTGGAATCGATCTTGAGCCGACCCAGGGCCTCAAACTGTCTGCGAGCTATTACGACGTCAAGTTCACCAATATCATCAGAATTCCGACGCCGGGTCCGGACATTTTCACCGACTTTGCGTCCACGAATTTTGTCGCCAGGCCCGGCGCACCAATCACTGCCACGCAGGCTCGCGCTTTCGCTGCTCAGGTGCAGGGTGGTGCCGCTGTGGTCGATACCCTGATCAACAACGGCACGGTGATTTACTCGCTGATCGACTTCCGGACCGGCAACTATGGTGTGCTCGATCTTTCCGGGCTCGATCTCTCGGCGAATTACACCCGCGATACCAGCTTTGGATCGTTCGATCTGGCGCTCAATGCCAACGTGCAGCTCAAGCGCAACGAGCGGGTAAGCCCCACCGGTATCTTGCGTGATGTCCTTTCCCAGGATGCCTCGAAGCTGTCGCTTGCGGCCAGCGCAGGGGTGAATGTCGGCGACTTCCGGGCGCAGGCGAGCTTTTATCACAACAAGGGTTACGCTCTCACTCCGACGAACAGTGTGCCGCCGCAGACCCGGATCGGTTCGTTCAACACGGTGAATCTGTTCTTCAAGTACGATGTCCCCGGCGAAAGCATGCTTCTGAAGGACCTGAGCTTCACGCTCAACGTCAACAATCTGTTCGATACCGATCCGCCTGAACTGCGCCGCACAAATCCCGGTGATCGCGGTTACGGCAATGGCTTCACCCTTGGCCGGTTGATCAGCTTCGGCGTCTCGAAGCAGTTCTGACAGATCTGATGGCAAGAACCTCCTGGCCCGATCGGCGTCCTCCCGCCGGTCGGGCCAGTCCAATGGCAAGAATTTGACATGCGATTTCGCGATCAATGCCATGCAAAATCCTTGATGGCGTTGCGATCGGTAGCGTTGCCAATTCTGCTTACAGCATCCAGTTTGGCTTCTGCACAGCCTGGCGATCAGGCCGCGACTGGCGCCTGGACCGCAAGCTGGATCAGCGATCCAAAGGCTTCGCCGACTGAAACGGGTGTCTACCATTTCCGCAAGGACATTGACCTTGCTGCCAGACCCTCAACCTTTCCAATCCGTGTCTCGGCCGACAATCGCTACCGTCTCTATGTCAACGGCATCGAGGTGGCGAGTGGCCCGGCGCGCGGAGACCTGCTCAACTGGCGCTATGAAACCGTCGACATCGCAACCCATCTGAGGGCCGGGCGGAACACCGTTGCCGCTTTGGTCTGGAATATGGGCGAATACCGGCCCGCAGCCCAGG
>JBFWSE010000156.1:0-7318 GCA_050248535.1 Novosphingobium sp. | reverse complement strand
GATGCGGTGATTCTTGATACGCCGCGCGGTTGGAAGGTCCTTGCCAGCAAGGCATGGTCTTTTACCCGCGTCGAGGGCCTCGATACCGGCGGCTTTTACGTTGCCGGCCCGCGCGAAACCATCGACGCCGCGCAGGTGCCCTGGGGCTGGGAGAAGCCCGGCTATAATGCTTCCGGTTGGCCGGACGCTGCGCCGATTGTGCAGCAGTTTGCCTCGCCCGTGGCACTGGCACGCGGTACGCAGGCCAACGGCAGCGCTGCCGAATGGCAGCTTGTTCCGCGCAACATCCCGCCAATGGAACAATCACCGACCCGGTTTACCAGCGTGCGCCGCGCCGGCGGCATTGTCGTGGGTCCGGGCTTTCTGCAGGGCCGCGAACCGCTCGTCATCCCACCACGATCGAAAGTCTCGTTGCTGCTTGACCAGGGCGCCCTGACAATCGGCTACCCCATTCTCGTAACCAGCGGCGGCATGGGTGCCAATGCCACGATGACTTATGCCGAAGGATTGTTCGATGCATCGGGCAACAAGGGCAATCGCAACGACATCAAAGGCAAGACAATCCGAGGCCTGCGCGACACGATCCGCTTCGACGGGGGTGAAAAACGCCGCTTCCAGCCCCTGTGGCTGCGGGCATGGCGGTACGTCCAGATCGATGTCCAGACTGCCGATACTCCGCTGACAATCGAAGATGCCCAGGGAATTTTCGCTGCCTATCCATTCAAGCAGAATGCAGCGTTTGACAGCGACGCGACCTGGCTGAAGCCGATCTGGGACATGAACTGGCGCGCGCTGCGGATGAGCGCATTCGAGACGTTCTGGGACACACCCTATTACGAACAGCTTCAGTATGTTGGCGACACCCGGATTGAATCGCTGATGTCAGTCTATCAGAGCGGTGATGACCGCCTGATGCGCAATGCCATCGAGCAGTTCGACACCTCACGGACATCCGAAGGCCTGACGGCAAGTTCCTATCCTTCCAGCCTGCGCCAGCAAATCCCGCCGTTCTCCTTATGGTGGATCGCGATGGTCCACGACTACTGGATGCTGCGCGATGACAAGCCATTCGTTCGCGACCGGATGCAGGGCGTGCGCTCGGTGCTCGACTGGTTCGAAAATCATGTCGATGAGACAGGGCTCGTCGGGCCGATGCCCTGGTGGAACTATCTCGACTGGGCCAAGAACTATCCCGGCGGGATACCACCGGGCGGAGGCAAAGGACATGCAATCGCCTTTTCTCTGCAATTCGTTCTCGCGTTGAAGCAAGCCTCGGAGCTTGAACAAGCTGTGGGGCGCCCGGCTGAAGCCGAACGCTGCCGCGAACTCGCCGCGCGCCTGATCGGCGTGCTGCGCGCGAAAGCATGGGACGCGGATCGCGGCCTGTTCGTCGACAGTCTGGAGAAGCGGGTATTCAGCCAGCAGACCAATGCACTCGCGATCCTCGCCGGTGCCGTGCCGGACGGCAAAGAGCGCGCAGTGATGGAAGCAATGATCGCCGATCCGACACTCGAACAGGCCACATACTATTTTCGCTTCTACGTCGATGAAGCACTCCAGCGCGTCGGACATGCCGACAAGTACCTTGAACGGCTCGGCCCATGGCGCGACATGATTGCCAACGGCTTGACCACGACCGCCGAAACGCCCGAACCAACCCGCTCGGACTCGCATGCCTGGGCGGCACATCCGAATTACGAATTGCTGGCGACGGTTCTGGGGATCAGGCCTGCTCAGCCCGGCTTTCGCAAAGTTCAGTTTGCACCCGCCTTGGGCACCTTGAAGCGCGCCTCCGGCAAAATGCCGCACCCGAAGGGCGAGATACAGGTATCCTACCGGCATTCGGCCACGACACTCAACGCTGCCATCACTTTGCCTGCCGGCGTTCCCGGCGAATTCCAATGGCGCGGTGAAGTTTTGGAACTTCAAGGCGGGCAAAACAACATTACCTGTTCTTCGCGCTGCGAGTTCACACAAAAGTCATCAGTGCGCTGAGCGCGCAGACCGCGGGATCCGGTCCAACGTGTGTCTTGAGTGTTTGCCTAGGCCGAATTCGACCAAAAGGGGAATGTGCCATGCTTCGTTTTCTTGTCGCTGTGTTGGCAGTGGGCAGCCTGGCATTGCCCGAAGTGGCTGCAGCCGCTCCTGCGCGGGCGGCGGACACGCGCAGCCGGCTGATCGTGCTGACCGACATCGGCAACGAGCCCGACGATTCTGAGTCAATGGTCAGACTCCTTCTCTACTCGAACGATATCGATATCGAAGGCCTGATCGCGACAACTTCACGCCACCTCCCGCGCGATCCGCGACCGGAACTCATCGAACAGCGTATCTCGGCCTACGCCCAGGTCTTGTCGAACCTGCGCAAACATGATGCCCGGTACCCCGATGCTGTGTTGCTCCAGCGGCGCTTGCGATCGGGGAGCCCGGTCTATGGCATGACAGGGGTTGGCAGGGGCAAGGACACTTCAGCGTCGCGACTGATCATCGAGGCAGTGGACAAACCCGACCCTCGCCCCGTGTGGATTGCGGCATGGGGCGGTGCCGCAGACCTGGCCCAGGCGCTTTGGACTGTGCGCTCCACGCGGTCGCCGCGAGAGATTGCCCGCTTCGTTGCCAAGCTGAGGGTCTATTCAATTTCGGACCAGGACGATGCCGGCTCGTGGGCACGCGCCTACTTTCCCAACCTGTTCTGGGTAACGAGCATCCACGGTTTCACCCGCTATCAGCATGGAACCTGGCTCGGCATCTCCGCCTCCTTGCCCGGGTCGGATAGCTCGGTTGTCTCAAAGCCATGGCTGGACGCCAATATTCGTGACAAGGGCTCTCTGGGTGCGATGTATCCGGCACCAGCCTACATCATGGAGGGAGATACGCCGTCCTTCCTCAACCTGATTCCCAACGGCCTGAGCATTCCTGAACGTCCTGATTGGGGCGGCTGGGGCGGTCGATATGAGAAGGTCTCGGAAACGCTTGGCCTATGGGCCACCTCCAGCGACAGCGTTCGCGGGATTGACGACAAGTTCTATACCACGGCCCAAGCCACCATTTGGCGCTGGCGCCAGGCGTTCCAGAATGACTTCGCAGCCCGGATACAGTGGTCGGTCACAGATGACTTCAAGCAAGCCAACCATGCGCCACAGCCAGAACTGAACGGCAGCGCCGGGATCATGCCTCTACAGATCAACGGTTGTCCGGGGCAGCCAATCACGCTCAGCGCACGGGGATCGTCCGATCCGGATGGCGATCAGCTTACTTTCCATTGGTCATGGTATCGGGAGGCCAGCGGCTTGTTCGCCCCGAACGTGAAGATCTCCTCGAATACCAGTGAAACCATCTCAATCGATATTGGCAATTCAGCAAATGTCGACCAGTTCACCCCTCCGGACGAATATAAGCTCCACATCGTGCTTGCGGTGAGCGATAGCCGACCGGCCCCGCTGACACGGTACCGACGCGCCATCATCAATGTTCCCGGGGGCTCTGAGAGCGGTGATCTGCAAACCTGCAAGATCAAAGCAGTACCTCCCACTCACCTGCCGCATTAGGCGATCACGCCTGCAGGCGCGCCTCACAACACGCTTGTATTCGATCCGGACCGGGGTGCGCACCGGGTATCACCAAGCAAGATGAATGTACGACAGATTGCCTAATCTCTGACGCGCAAAGGAGACCTTCCGGATCGTCCCACAAAGGCGCCAGTCAAACGTGGCGCAACCACCTCCCTTCACCTGCGCAACATGCAGGCCCGTTCCTGCTGCTCCCATGATGGCATGATAGCGCGGATGTTGAGGAGGGCGCTGCTGTCTATGCCGGCGCGCAAGGAGCCGTCGAGGATTGCGTCGACCACGGCGGGGGAGAGGAACGCCAGCCGCAGCACGCGCACTATATAGGAGACACTGACTCCTTCTTCTTTCGCCAGTGCCAGAGGCTCGATCGCACCTTCCCTGATGCGTGCCCACCAGCCGCGCGCGCGGACGATCAGCCTGACGAGGGACAGATCGATGCCGTCGGGCGTGGCAGCGCCGCCGTTGTCATGGACCATGCGGAGCGCCCGCCCGGTCCGGGTCAGCCGAACATTGCAGGTAAGGCTCAGGTCTTCAGGGCTGTCCTCGCCCGCGGCAAGCCCAAGCGCGGCTGCCAGTGCGGCGACCTGCAGGCTGATCTCGATCCGGCTCTCGTGGACAGTCACGCGGTGGACAAGGCGGGCAAGGGCTTCGTGGTGGCCTTGGCGCAGGGCCTGCGCCAGGCTCTGACACTTTTCCAGCAACGGTTCGACATCGGAGGGAGCAAGGGCAAGTCCGGCGCGCTGAGCAAGTGCCAGCGGATCATCCAGCAGCGCGGCGCATTCGTGCGCTACCACCTGCTCGATCTCGCCTGCCGGCACGCGCAGGGTGCCGCTGGCATTACCTGCCAGTCCTTCATGCAGGACCTTGGAGATGTAATAGCGGTAGCGCCGCTCGCCCTTGCGGGCATGGCTGGCAACCAGCCGCACTCCGGCCGCATCGACAATGCGCCCGGCAAGGACACTGCCCGATGCTTCGCGATGTGTTCGGTTGCCCCTGACATTTCCGGCAAGCTGGCGTTGCACTGCCTCCCATTTCTCCTGGTCGATGATGGCAGGGTGCAGCCCCTGGTAGACCTGATCGCGATGGGCGATGCGCCCAGTGTAGATTGGATTGCCCAGGATGGAGTAGAGCTGCCCGCGCGAGAATGCGCCGCCACCGATGGCCCGCCCACTGCCGGTCTTGCGCCTCGGCGTGACAATGCCCTCGGCATGCAGGCTATCGGATAGTCTGCGAACATTACCCAGGGCTTGGTAGCGCTGATAGATGCTGCGCACGAGCTCGGCATGATCGGCCACGATGACGAGGCTGCGGCCCTGCGGCCGATAGCCGAGCGGGGGAATGCCGCCCATCCACATGCCCTTGGCCTTGGACGCAGCAATCTTGTCGCGGATCCGCTCGGCGGTGACCTCGCGCTCGAACTGGGCGAACGAGAGCAGCATGTTGAGCGTCAGGCGCCCCATGCTGGTGGTGGTGTTGAACGACTGGGTGATCGAGACAAAGCTGGTCCCCGCCTTGTCAAGCGCCTCGACCAGTTTGGCGAAGTCCAGCAGTGAGCGGGTCAGGCGGTCGAGCTTGTAGACGACAATGATGTCTACTTTACCGTCAGCAACATCGGCCAGCAGGCGCTGGAGAGCCGGGCGCTCAAGCGTGCCGCCCGACAGGCCGCCATCGTCGTAATCTTCAGCAAGCTGAGTCCAGCCTTCGCTCGCCTGGCTCAGGATATAGGCAGCACAGGCCTCGCGCTGGGCGTGTAGCGAGTTGAAGTCCTGTTCGAGCCCATCCTCGCTCGACTTGCGGGTGTAGATCGCGCAGCGCACTGGCTTCATGCTGCGCGGCTCCTGGCCTTGAGGCCGAAGAAGACCGGGCCCGACCAGCGCGTGCCAGTGATTGCGCGGGCAACCTCGCTCAAGGAACGCCAGCTTTTGCCGTTCCAGTGGATTGTCCCGTCCTCGGCAATGGTCACGGTGTGCAGCACCCCGTTCCACTCGCGCAGCAGCCGGGTGCCCGGGGCTGCGCTTGGCGCAGGCGCATTACGCCCGGCCAGCCATGCAAGGCGCTGTTCGCAGCGGCGGGTGAGCCCGCCGTAGACGGTGGCCTGCAGTTCAAAGGCAAGCGCGAGGCGCAAGAGCGTGCTGCGCACCCGCGGGGCGGGCTGGCCTATGTGTTCGGTCCAGCGTACCCGCATCTGGGCGAGTGACATGGCGGACAGCGCGGCGAGTTCCGCGTAGAGGTCGCTGGGCGCCGCGGGTTTGCGACGCGGTGCGGTGACAGGAATTTCATCGGCCTGCTGGGCGGGTTCTAGGGCAATCTGTTCTGGCAAGAGTGGCTCCTCTCGAGTGGAGCCGCACGCGAAGGAGGTGGAGCGGCGGCTTTCACCACCCAGAGCCCGGACCGCCTGTGCGGCCGGGAGAGCACATCGCAGCCAGCTGGCAGCCGAATCGCGCATGTCCACACATGGCGCTGATCACCGAATAGTCGAGCGGAAAGATCAGATTTGTTCAGCGTACGCAGTCAGTTGGAGAGCGGTCCGCAGGCAGCATCGGCGTGCAATGGGTCGCAACTGCAAGCCCAGACAGCGTGGCGCGCCTACTTTGCATGGGGTTGTTTCGCCAAATTTGCCAGTCTTCGGCCCGGTGCGATTTGTGGGCTCCCCCCACCCAGGTCGTGACTGCACGATCCGCCCGACTCGAAGTCGGAGAACGCGAAATGAACACGGGCAAAGACAACAGGGCAGCTTCGAACAGCCCTGAGAATCATTCCACCCGCGGTCCATGGAATAAGGGCGAGCATTTGATTGAGGCCGCCGGCCGCCACTGCATGCAGCTGGGAGGCGACTGAGCCATGGTATCGTACCATCTGCGCAACACCGAACCGATGCTGACATCGCCGCGCTGCTGTGCAAGCACGCGCAGTGGCAAGAGCTGCCGCTCGCCTGCGGTGGCTGGCACCCAGCGCTGCCGCATGCATGCCGGCAATCACTCCGACAATCACCCCGATGCGTCCAGTAAAGACCGGAAGTTTCTCCGGCACGCCTTGCATGTTTTGTCGCCCCATGGGCACGACCCCGACGTGAGCTACGTCATCGAGCGCATCGAAGGCGCACTCGCCGCGATGGAAGAACCCAGTGAGTCCTGACCCGGGGTTCAGGCGGTGCCTATTCCGACAATTTTGCCGACCTCCGACCCGATGCGTTTTTGGGCTGCGCGACTGGCGGTCGTGACTGCACGATTCGCCCCGACTCGAAGTCGGAGCATGCGAAATGAGCACGAGCACGGACAATGGGACAACCTCGCGCAGCCCCGAGGGGCACTCCAATCCTGGCCCTCCGGAAATAGGCGACCATCTGTCCGATCAGGCCGATGGCGAAACCAGCAACAAAGACGCTGAGGGCGATGGCTACGAGGTGAAAAGGACTTGGGAGAACACCTACCGCGACGAGGACTGGGAGGAAGGGCCGCCGCGCATCCGCCCGCATAGTGAGGAGCCAGCGCCACACCGACGCTTCGACCTCAAGCACGCCTCGCCCGATGAAATTGCCGTGGCCCAGGCCGAGATGCTCAACGAGCTGACGTGCGAGGCGCACGCCTTCGCCCTGGATTACTTCGCAACGGCGAGTGGGATTTGTTGATTTGCACTGAGAGTTGACCCGGGAGGGGCATAAATTTCCACTGAGAAGTGACCCATGTTCTGAGCTTTCCCCTGGCTGTTGGGTTGGGGGATACAGGAGTGATCGACATGGCGTTATTGAG
>JBFWSE010000155.1:0-7332 GCA_050248535.1 Novosphingobium sp. | reverse complement strand
GTGAAGGTCAGCAGAGGCACGAACACGAGGAAAATGATCGCCTGCCCGTAAAGGGTCGGCTTCACCATCTCGCGCGATGCCTCGAACACCTCATGCAGCCGCTCGCTCACACTGAGCAGTCGCCCTTCATGATGTTGCCGTTCGGCCAATCGCCTCAGGCAATTTTCGATGATGATAATCGAGCCATCGACAATCAGACCGAAATCGAGTGCTCCCAGGCTCATCAGATTGCCCGATGTGCGGGTAAGGTTCATGCCCGTCCCCATGATCAGGAACGAGATCGGGATGACAAGCGTGGCAATGATGGCCGCGCGGATGTTTCCGAGCAGCCAAAACAGCACAATCGCGACCAAAAATGCACCTTCCAGCAGGTTCTTTTCAACCGTGCCTATGGTTGCATCGACCAGCTGAGAGCGGTCCAGAACCGACTTGACCGTAATGCCGGGTGGGAGCGATTTGGCGACCTCTTCAAGGCGATCTGCAACTGCGGAAGCGACGACCCGGCTATTGCCATCGGCAAGCATGAGCGCGGTTCCGACAACGATCTCCTTGCCGTTTTCGGAAGCCGAGCCGGTGCGCAGTTCGCCGCCGATCTGGACCGTGGCAACGTCGCGAACCGCGACAGGGACACCACCACGGCTGGCGACCGTCGCGCGACCGATTTCATCAACCGAGCGGATGCGGCCATCGGCGCGGACAAGGAAGGCTTCGCCGCCCCGTTCGACAAAGTTAGCGCCGACAGAGATGTTGGCGCGTTCAAGGGCTTCGGCCAATTCGGAGAAGGAGATGCCGTAAGTAGAGAGCTTGGATGCATCGGGCTGGACAACGAACTGCTTCTCATAGCCACCGATCGAATCGATCCCGGCAACGCCTGACACGGTCTTGAGCTGCGGGCGGATCACCCAGTCCTGAACCGTGCGCAAATAGCCGAGTTTGGCCACCTCTTCGGTCAGAATTTCACCAGACGGAGTCATATAGGAGCCATCGGGCTGGAACCCGGGCTTGCCCGCGACTTTGGGCGCGGCCTTGCTGCCGGGCTTGGCAAAATCGACGATGTACATGAGCACTTCGCCCAGTCCGGTTGAGACCGGACCCATTTGCGGCTCGACCCCTTCGGGCAGGGTTCCTTTGGCCTGATTGAGCCGCTCGGCCACCTGCTGACGCGCAAAATAGAGATCGGTGTGATCCTCGAAGATCACAGTTACCTGGCTGAAGCCGTTGCGCGAAATCGAGCGCGAGCTTTCCAGACCCGGGATCCCTGCCATCGCCGTTTCAACGGGAAAGGTGACAAGCCGTTCAATATCGAGCGGCCCGAGATTGGGCTCGACCGTATTGATCTGCACCTGTTTGTTGGTGATGTCTGGAACGGCATCGATCGGCAGCTTCATCAGCTCCGACAAGCCGTAGGCGGAAATGATCAGCGTCAGGATGACCACGCCCCAGCGGAAGCGGATCGACGCATCAAGAAGTTTCTCGATCATCTCAGTGCTCCGCCTCGCCCTTGCCGAGTTCGGCTTTGAGCAGGAACGCGCCCTTGGTCGCGATGGTGACGCCCGGTTTCAGCCCATCGACGATCTCGATCCGTCCACCTCCGCGCTTGCCGGTGACGACAGTGGTCGCAAGAAACCCCTTGGCGGTCCTGACGAATACGACCTCGCGCCCTTCGACGGTCTGCACGGCTTCCTCCGGCAGCGCGATAAGGCCGTTATCGCCACCTCCACGCGGCTTGATCCGGGCGCGCAGGCCTTGACCGGGTGTCAGCCCACCAATGCCTTGCGGTGTCAGGATGATCGTCGCGGTCTTGCTATCGGGATCGAGGGTGGGAGTTGCTGAGCGCACCACTGCATTCAAGGTCTCCCCGCCCAGCAGTTCGATCACAGCGCTATCGCCTGGCTGAATGCGCCGTGCATCCGCGGCCAGCACCGATGCGTTGATCTGGATGCGGGTGGGATCGGAAACGCGAAACAATTCGGTGCCGGCGAGGACATAAGCCCCAAGCCTCGCGTCGGCCTTGGTCACCCGCCCGGAAATGAGGCTGATGACAGAGAGGCTTCGGCCATCGCCAGACACCCTGGCGGCAGATGCAGCTGACTGCGACCGCCGTGCCTCAGCCTCGGCCTCTGCCAACACTGCGGCTGCACCCTCAAGGTCTTGGCGCGCCGTCACGCGCGCATCGAACAGGCGCTTTTCGCGCGCATATGTCGAGCGCGCCAGCGCCAGCTTTGCCGACGCCGAGCTTCGTTCAGCGGCGATGGAGGCTGCGTCACGGCTCTCCATGGTTGCCACTGGCTCTCCGGCTCGGACATAGTCGCCCAGTTGCCGGTTGATCCGGACAATCGCACCGTCAGCGCGTGCCGTCAGTACCGCTTCGCCTTGCGGAGTTGCGGCAACCACGCCCTGTGCCAGAATTTCAGCACCCAGTCCGCCAGACTGTATGGTTTCGGTGACGATACCGGCAGCCTGGGCACGTGCCGCGTCAATCTCGACCTGACCCTCGACATGCCCTTCTTCTTTCTCTTCGGCATGTTCGCCTTCCGTCGAGGCGGCTGTTGTAGGCTCTGGCGCGAATACCGAGCGGCCAAGCATTATGCCGCCCCCGCCAAGCAGGAGTGCTGCAATGGCGACCCCAGCAATGAGTTTCGTCTTGTCGTTAGCTTCGGTCATCGATCAATCCCCTGCGCGCGCATTGGCGCGGATCAGTGCGGCCAGCGCTCGAGCGCGGTCGAGGCGGGCCTCGATCAGCGCGGTCTTGGTGGTAGTGAGCGCGGCTTGCGCATCGAGCAGTTCCAGCAGGCTGAATTTGCCTGCGCCGTAGCCGATGCGCGCGAGCCGCACGGCCTCTGCTGCCTGCGCCAGCGATGGCCCGGACAGCGCCTCGACCCGTGCATCGGCAGCCCCGAGCAGCATGCGCGCATCATGCTGCGCGCGGCGCGCGGTGAGTCGCGCCTGAGCAAGTGCGGCTTCGCCGGCGAGTGCATCCGCCTGCGCCGCTTCAATCCCGCCACGGTTGCGGTCTCTGAAAGGGAGAGGAATGGAAAAGCCGGCAACGAAGGCCGTCTCACGCCCGTCATTGATACGCCGCACACCGCCGCTTGCTGTCACATCAGGGACCGCATCGGCACGTGCCACCCGGATGCGTGCCTGAGCAGCATCGCGCTCGGCAGCGGCAAGCTGCTCGTCGAGGGAAGGTGTCTCGGGCGGGAATGCCCCTGGCACCGCCTCATCGACCCACGCTGGCACTGACAGTTCGGGATCGCTGCTCCCGATCAGATCGGCAAGCATGCGGCGAGCGGCAAGCAACTCGCCAAAGGCCCGCGCTTCCTCGGCCTGCGCTTCGGCGAGCAGCGCTTCCGCACGGAGCTGGCGCAACGGGGGATCGCGTCCAACGTCCACCAGCAACCGAGCGGTTCGAGCCAATTCGCGCGCCTGCCCGACATTATCCCGCGCCAGCACTGCACGGTCCTCGGCGGCGCGCAATTCGGCATGGCCGACGCGAATATCGCGCGCAAGATCGGCTTCGGCGCGGCGTAGCGACAGCAAGGCAAAATCGCGTTCGGACGACGCCACTGCCACCCGCGCGCTACGCTTGCCGCC
Organism: Novosphingobium sp.; assembly: GCA_050248535.1. GTDB lineage: Bacteria > Pseudomonadota > Alphaproteobacteria > Sphingomonadales > Sphingomonadaceae > Novosphingobium. The sequence goes on along the minus strand of JBFWSE010000155.1, from coordinate 3,738 downwards.
CAGTTCGATACGCTGGCTGAGTGCCAGAGTCGTCTCGGCGCTCCGAGTGTCACGATAAGGGCCAGTCCCGGCGAAGTTCTCGACCTCGAGCGAAATCTCGGGATTAGGCGAGACGCCGGCCTGCCGTGCCCGTGCCTCCGCAGCCTGAGCCTGGGCGCGTGCTTGGGAGATGCGCGGCGAATTCTGCGCACCTTGCGCCAGTGCATCAGGCAGTGAAACTTCGGCCGCCCAGGCGTGGGAGCAGGATGCCAGAATGGCTGATGCAATCAACAATCGGAACTTCATGTCACGCACCGCCGGAATTCAGTGCGGAGGGCACGGTCAATCCCGAACAAGCATTCACAGGATCGGGCGTGCGGTCCTGCTCACGGTCGTGGATCACGTGCGAAATGCGGACGGTGTCGACCGTTGTGGGGGATAAGTCCGCCGAAGTTGCAAAGCGCCACTGCCCCCGCGAACGATACCGGTATTTCTTCCAGTCTGTTTCCTGACAGGCGACTCGCTGGCCTTGTCTGAGAAATTCTATGTGAAGGTCGCCCCTGTGGCGGGCGAACCAGCGCTTCTGACGGACATAGCCGCTGACGAGCGTATGGCTGCCGTCAGTCTGAACCTTAACCCATAGAATATAGACCGACGCTTTCGGGTCAATTTGGACCGGGATATCGACGCGGGTCGAACGCGCGTCAGCAGGGGCTGCGGCGACGAGCACCGCAGGCGCAATTGCGCCAAGAAGGAGGTTTCGCATGGTTTGAGAATCCTGAAATTGCCAGTATCGGCGTCGGAATAACCGGCGCGCTTAAAGCTGGGATTTCAGGCTGCGGGCGGCTCCGTCGGCGGAGCGAGAGCAAGCGAACGCATCGGCTGAACGATAAGTGGCGTGATCGCCGCCTTGCCGTCCCAGATCGTTAGTGAGGCGGATTCACAGTCTGTAGCCAGCGCCACGCCGCAATGATGATGGACCAGGGCATGACATGGCGATCCGCCTTTCTGCCCAGGGTCCTCTTGGTTGCCGTCATCAGCATGATCATGCTTGTCGAGAACTTCGACGCTATGTCCAGCCAGCAGATTGTCGGCATGCGCAGTTTCGGGCGCGACAAGGCCGCCAAACAAAATGGCAAACATAAGGAGCATCGAGAAGAGGCGGACCCGCATATTAGCGCGCCTACCAGCCACTCTCGAATCCAGCAAGAAAATGCTCACGATTGATCGTCCATTCGAGCCAGAAGATCCTGCGGAATTGGCATCGGCCGAAAGGCGCTAACATTCGACCGGCCAGTATTACCGGTCGGCAATCGACCAGTAATGGCACCCAGCGGTACGAGTGCGAGCCGTAAGCATTGCCCCCCGGCTTCTTTGAAGTCCCTTTCACGAAGCGCGTAACTGAGCATTGTCCAATGACTGGCCAGATGCAGTCCAAAATATGGCTGCGCCACGATATGAGCGCGTTCTAGCGCACGCCAAGCTGCCAGCCTGTCACTGGCACGTCTGGCAGCGCCAAAGCTGGCCATTTCTTCCGCGATGAGGTCTCGGGCCAGATCGAGCATCATACCGTTACCTCGCTGCCACCGGCTTTCATGCTTGTTCTACCGCGGCGGGAGCAGCTTTCAGCTCAGCCATCGCGTGTCGGAACACCTGCAGGCCGCCCGTCAAGGCCAACGCAGCCATAATAGTCGCAACAATCAGGTCGGGCCAGGCGCTACCTGTGCCAAACACGCCTAGCGCGGCCAGCATCACGGCGACATTGCCAATGGCGTCGTTGCGTGAGCATATCCAGACCGAACGCATATTAGCGTCGCCCGTACGGTAGCGATAAAGCAACAGGGCAACGCCAACATTCGCGGCCAGCGCCAGTGCGCCGACCGCGCCCATCATCGCAGGGTCCGGCGACGTACCGTTCATAAATGCAAAGACCGCGCTGCCGAAGACCCAGCCGGCAAAGCCCAGCATGAAAAGTGATTTCAGCAACGCCGCCCGCGCCCGCCATGAAAGCGCCGCGCCAACGACCGCAAGGCTCACCGCATAGTTGCCGGCGTCACCCAGAAAGTCGAGCGCGTCGGCCTGAAGCGCGCGGCTGTCTGCGGCCGCGCCTGCCACCATTTCGACAAGGAACATTGCCGCATTGACGATCAGCGCCACCCACAGAACGCGCCGCCAGCGCGGGTCGGCCTTGGCCATCTCGCTACCGCAGGCGCTGGCGCAGCAACTGTCTGCCATCGAATTATCCTCCTCGACAAATCCCAAGTCGGACATCTATCTACACCCTGTAGCAACTACAGGGTCAAGCGATGAAGATCGGCGAGCTGGCGAGCGCAACCGCGACCAAAGTTGAGACGGTGCGCTACTATGAGAAAATCGGGCTGCTAGCGCCGCCCGCGCGCACCTCGGCTAACTATCGAGCCTATGGCAAGGAGCATCTCGCCCGCCTTTCATTCATTCGCCGTGCCCGAGACCTAGGTTTCACGCTCGAAGCGGTCCGAGAATTGCTCACGCTGTCCGACGATAAGGCGCGGTCCTGCGAGGCAGTCGACAGTATCGCACGGGTTCATCTCGCAGATATTGAACGCAAGATCAGCGATCTGGCTGCTCTGCGTACCGAACTCGACCGCGTGATCGGCAGTTGCCGCAGGGGAACAGTGGGGGATTGCAAGATCATTGAAACGCTGGGGCCGAAGGACGCCCGGGCATCAGTTATCTGATCCTGAAAGCGATCCTTTCTGCGATCATCATCGTAGCAGTCTCGGAAGTTGCACGGCGAAGTCCCGGTATCGGCGCGCTGATCTCAGCGCTCCCTCTCATTACGGTGCTCAGCATGATCTGGTTGTGGCGCGATACAGGCGATGCCGATCGCATGGCGCAATATGCCCAAGGGACCTTCTGGTATGGACTGCCCTCGCAGCCGATGTTCCTGCTAATCCCGGCACTTCTCAAGCGCGGCTACGCGTTCTGGACTGCACTCGCAGCAGGCTGGGTTCTCACCATTGTACTGTACATGGGCATGGCGGCGCTACTCGCCCGCGGGGATATCCGGCCGTGACCGTCCGGCAGACGACCATCGGGTGGTACGTGCTCGCGGCCATCGCGGAAATCGCCGGGTGCTTTGCGTTCTGGGCAGTCCTTCGGCTCGAGCGATCGCCGTCATGGCTGGCCCCCGGAGTCCTTTCACTGATCGTCTTTGCCTATGCGTTGGAGGCGGACAAGGTTCTGGTGTTCTGACGCCGGGAGATAGCAATCCTGAGGGGCTTACTATGGCCGCAAAGGAGCACGGCAATTCCCTCGGTGACGCCTATAGGCGCTGCAGTCTCCTCGGCCAGATAACAGAACGCCGTGAAGCGGGCTGGATTGGGCGAAGGACGACTGCAGGCGCGGCCTTCATCGCGATCAAGGCGAAAAAGCCCCCACTCCAAACGTAACACAACTCGCGGAAGCATCTTGCCCCGCTCTCATTCGATTTGCCCGGATATGCCCCGGATTTCGCGGGATCAGATATGAAGACGCTCGCATCTAATGCGACGACTAATGCTGCGCGTATACGCTGGTGCGCGCGGCCCCGAAGGCAATGACGTTATACCGTTGCGCGCGAACACCCGGCACCTCCATGCCCGGCGATCCGACGGGCATTCCCGCAACTGCAAGCCCACGAACACCTTTCGGGCGGCTCGCCAGTACGCGGCGCATGTCCGCAATAGGAACGTGTCCCTCGAAGGCGATCCCGTCCACGATCGCGGTGTGGCATGACAC
>JBFWSE010000154.1:0-7444 GCA_050248535.1 Novosphingobium sp. | reverse complement strand
CACATCGATATCGATACCGGCCAGCACCTGGTCGAGCGTGTGGGCGATACGCTCGATGCGGCGATCATTCTGGCCAAGGAACCCAGCCCTTCGTTCCATTCGGTGCGGCTGGACCATAATCAGGTCTATGCCATCGCCTCAAGGCAACTCGCCGCGGAACTGGGTCCTTCACCCGATCCGGCGGTACTGGCGAATCAAACCTTCCTGATGCACCATGACCTGCCCGAGAGTTTCGGGGCCTGGACCAAGGCATTGGGGCTCAACGGCTTTCAACCCGCGGCAATCGACCATTTCGATTCGGGTCAGCTGATTCTCGAAGCCGCGGCGCAAGGCCTGGGCATCGCCATCATGCACGCCGACCACTTGCAGCGCGCGCAGGACGACAGGCTGGCGCGGGTCTTCGAAGTGGATATCGAAAGCCCTTACAGCTATTGGTTTATCTGCCGCCCGCGCGAACTGGAGAACCGGCCAGTGCGGGTATTTCACGATTGGGTGATGAAGGCCGGCCTTTAGCTCACAACCGCCTTCACAATCTTCCCCGGCTCGCGCGGCGGTTCGCCCTTGGGCAGGGCATCGACGTGCTCCATGCCTTCCTCGACCACACCCCAGACGGTATATTGCTTGTCGAGAAAGCGCGCGTCGTCGAAGCAGATGAAGAACTGGCTGTTGGCAGAGTGCGGCGCATTGGTGCGCGCCATCGAGCAGACGCCGCGCACGTGCGGCTCGTCGTTGAACTCGGCCTGCAGGTCGGGCTTGCTTGAGCCGCCCATACCGGTGCCATTGGGGCAGCCGCCCTGGGCCATGAAGCCGGGAATGACGCGGTGGAACTTGATGCCGTCATAAAAGCCTTCGCCCACCAGCTCCTTGATCCGCGCGACGTGGCCGGGGGCCAGATCGGGACGCAGCTTAATGCGGACGTCACCGGTATCGAGCGTCAGGGTGAGGTATTCGTCGGCCATGGGAATCTCCTGAAGTTTTTCTGGCCTATAAGGACTTGCCGGCCAATGTCACGCCTGCCACGCGTCGCCGGTTGCAATTGCCGCATCCGGGCCTAGACCGGCGCCCATGAATCCCGAGGACCGCGACAACACCCTGATCGACGAGGCCGCACTGGCGGCCGGGGATTCGCATGGGCAGGATATGTCGCCGGCAGAAGACGAGCGGCTCGACGAGGAAGAGAATACCCTGCGGCCCGAATTCGTCCGCAAGGTGCGCGAGGCGCTCGACGCCGGCGAGAACGACGCGGTCTACGAGCTGGTCGAGCCGCTCCACCCCGCCGACGTCGCCGATCTGTTCGAGCTGATCGACCGCGACGAACGCCGTCCGCTCGCCCGCGCCATCAGCGACCTGATGAGCGTCGACGTCATCGCCGAACTCAACGATCACGTGCGCGAATTGTTCGTCGAGGACCTGCCGGCCGAGACCGTCGCCGATATCGCCGAACAGCTCGAAACCGACGATGCCGTCGCGATGATCGAGGATCTCGACGAGGAAGACCGCCGGGCCGTCCTTGCCGAAATGGAGCCGGAGGACCGCGCCGCGATCGAAGTGGCGCTGTCCTATCCGGAAGAGAGCGCTGGGCGCCTGATGAGCCGCGATTTCATCGCGGTACCCGAACACCTGACTGTTGGCGACCTGATCGATTTCCTGCGCGACGACTACAACCTGCCCACCGAATTCTGGGAAGTGTTCATTGTCGATGCCCGGCATCATCCGGTGGGCACCTGCGCCCTGTCCTGGGTTCTGCGCGCGCCGCGTTCCGTCGCGCTGACCGATGTGATGAAGCACGACCAGACCCTGATACCGGTGACCATGGACCAGGAAGAAGTGGCGCTGCGCTTCCAGAAATACGCTCTGATCAGCGCCGCGGTGGTCGATGAATCGGGCCGGCTGGTCGGCCAGATAACGGTCGACGACGTGGTGCACATCATCCAGGAAGAAGCAGGCGAAGACGTGCTGCTGTTGTCGGGCGCCGGCGAAGGCGACATCAACGAACCGATCCGGGATTCCTATGTGAGCCGCGTGCGCTGGCTGATCGCCAACTTGCTGACTGCACTGATCGGCGCGCTGATCATTTCCAGCTTTGGTGGTGCGATCGAGAAACTGGTGGCGCTGGCCGCGCTGATGCCGATGGTTGCCTCGATCGGCGGCAATGCCGGAACCCAGACCATGGCGGTTGCCGTGCGCGCGCTGGCGACCAACCAGCTCACTCGCAGCAATACCGGGCGCATCGTCCTGCGCGAATTGCGCGTGGCCTTGCTCAATGGCTGCACGGTCGCGTCGCTGATCGGCCTGGCCACCTGGGCGGTCTTCGGCAATCCCCTACTGGGCGCCGTGATTGCCACGGCGGTTGTGTTCAACATCGTGATTGCCGGCATCGCCGGCGTCGCGGTTCCGGTGATATTCGACCGGCTCGATCAGGATCCTGCCGTGGCCAGTTCGGTCTTTGTCACCATGATCACGGATTCGATGGGCTTTTTTGCCTTTCTCGGGCTGGCCGTGGCCTCGGGGCTGGTCGGCTGATGCCGCTCCACCTCACCAAGGTCGCCTTTGGCGCGCAGACTCTGGAAGATATGCGCGGCTGGTTCCGTAACCGGGGCGACGACCTGAAGCTCACCACGCGTTACCTGCCCAAGCGGCATGAGGAGCTGATCGGCGGCTCGCTGTTCTGGATTCTCAAGCATCTGCTCGTCGCTCGTTCGCCGATCCTGCGTTTCGAGGAAGCCGAAGGCGGCAAGACGCATATCGTCCTCGCCAACCGTCTGATCGATGTCCACCCCCTCCCCCGCCGCGCGCACCAGGGCTGGCGCTATCTTGAGGATGCAAATGCCCCGCGCGATGTTGGCGCGGATGTGGCGGAAGGGGACGTTATGCCTGGCGAACTGGTCAGCGAATTGGCGAAGCTGGGGCTGGTTTAAGTAAAGCAGCCGCCGTTCACGCCGAGTGTCTGCCCGGTGATGTAGCCGGCATCGTCTGAGGCAAAGAACGCAATCGCCGCAGCGGCTTCTTCCGGCCGGCCTACTCTGGGGATAGGATAAGTGGCGACGATCTGCTCATAGGGCACCGGGAACAGATCGGCGTCAATCGCCCGCTGCGCCATCGGCGTCAGCACGAAGCCGGGCGATACCGCGTTGACCGTGATCCCCCTGGCCCCGAGTTCGACGGCCAGCGACTTCGTCATGGCGGCAAGACCGCCCTTGGTCGCGGTGTAATGTGCCATGTTCGCGGCGCCGCTCTGGGCGCCGAGCGCGGTGAGATTGACGATCCGCCCCCAGCCCGCCGCCAGCATATCGGTCAGCACGGCCTGGGTAACGAAATAGGCGCCCTTGAGATTGACATCCATCACCCGGTCCCAGGCGCTTTCCGATATCTCCTGAAAGGGGGTGAACTCCTCGACACCGGCATTGTTGACCAGCACCGTGATCTGACCGAGCGCCTCGCGCACCCGCGCCACAGCCACTTCGACAGCCCCCTTGTCGGCAACATCGGCGCACACCGCAATCGCCCTGCCCCCCGCATCGGCAATCGCCCGGGCCACGGCCGAGGTATTTTCCTCGCGCAGACCGAGCACGCCGACCGCACAGCCATCGCGCGCCAGCCTGAGACATGTTGCCTCCCCGATTCCCGCGCCGCCGCCGGTAACCAGCGCCACCCGCTCCCGGTCAGCCATGCCGTGCGCTCCTTTCCAGCTTCTCGTTCAAGGTGCAACGTTCGATCAGGCCGATGGCCTCCTCCCCGTCCCAGCGATAACGCGCGACGCCTTGTTCGAGCACCGAAGTGTCTGCCATTTCGAAGAAGTGGTGATCGAACATCTTGAGCAGAGTCTGCGCCTCGATTCGGATATGGCCCTCGACGGTTTCGAGCAGCAATGGGGCGCTGTCGCCGGCTGGCTCCAGCCGGAGCATCCACGGCGCCTCGACGACTCTTGCCGCCAGCCGCCTGCCATCTTCCAGCATGACGAAGCCCTCGTTGAAAGCACTGTTCCCCTCCGCGTCGGGCCAGAAGACATTGGCGCCGAAGGCCTTGCCGCTGGAGAACAGCACCGAATGCTGGCAATGCCCGGGCGAGCCCGCCATGTTGCGCACGCCTTGCCGCCGCACGCGCATGCCGGTGCCTTCAATCTTGTGTTCCTTGCCGTCGAACCTGAGCCAGCCGCGCACCCGGCACAGCTGCTCGTAACGATGCCCGCCCATCAAGGCGCTGCCTGACGTCTGCCCAGAGGCTTTCATCGCTTTGGCGGCCTCAGCCGTCATCCCGCCCATCAGCCAGGGCGGCTCGGCCATTTCCGCCTCGACCTGGAAGGCAAGCTGGGCCTTCGACGAACCGACACCGCCCGCCATCTGTTCCTCCGTGGTCGAAAGCCCGGCCTCGCCGTCGAAGGCAAATTGCCATTTCCGGAACGGTTCGACACATTCGAAGCGCAGCGGCCCGGCACCCAGCACTGCGCCGCCATTATCCGCGTGGGCGGCAAACCGCTCCCATACCTTGAGCGTGCGGCCATCGGCAAAGACACCGTTGAGCGTCACCACCGGGTGCCCCCAGTCTTCGCCAATGGCATCGATGCTGAAGCGCGGCAGCGCGATTTCGCCGCCCCGGTCCATTACCCACATGATCGCTGCATCGCGCATGGCGGGATTGACTGGCGCCTCGGTGAGGAAATGCTCGAAGGAAGCGTCCAGCCCGCCGGTCAGATCGATGGCCATCATGGTTACTCCACCAGCGCCGGGCGGATGCCGAAGCCAAAGCCGAAGCGTTCGACATAAGGGGCAAAGCGGCGGTTGATGGTATCGGCGTCGAGTCCGAATTCCTCCGGCGAATGACGATGGACGCCATGCTTGGTCTGGTGGTGATTGGCAAGCCATTGCTCGATCCGCGCGGCGTGGGCTGGCGAGATGTCCAGCCCCGCCCAGGCATGTATCCGCTCCACCGTCTTCAACGGGCTGGCCATGACATCGTGATAGGAAACATCGAGGAACTGCTCCTCGCCGATCCGCTCGCGCACCGCCATGGCCTTCTCGATGCTCGCCAGTTGCAGGTCGACGGCCAGATCGCCCTGCCCGCGCCGCTCGTCGGAGGTCATCGGCCGGCCCATCATGCCGCGGATGATCGCCTGGACGCTCGCCAGCGAGGCGAGCTGCTGCGAAAGATCGCGGTGCGTCCAGATCAGACGGGCATCGGGATATTCCGCGGCCAACTCGCCCAGCCAGTTCATGTGATCCGAACCCTTGAGCACCCAGCGCCTGCCCGGCATCCGCCACTGGCAGTGCTGCAGGAATTCGCGGTGAAAGGCGAGCGCGGCGCTGTGATCCGCTTCGAGCAGATATCGCCGGTAAGTCTTGCCGCCCCAGAAGCACCACATCTGTTGGCTGGTGAGCACCATGTTCAGGATATCGCTGCCGCATTCCGCCAGCGCGCCCGAGCCTTCCTCGATCAGATAGGGGTGCGTGACGAAGACGTCGGGGATCAATGAATAGATGCCGTTCATCACTCGCTCGGCGCTTGCCAGCCGCTCGGGCGACGGCGCGCCCAGCCCCGGCGGCGGCGAAGGCTCGCGGCACAGCCAGTGTTCGGGCGCCATGCTGTCGGGATCGAGACTGAGCAGGGTGTGCAGCAAGGTAGAACCCGAGCGCGGCGGCCCAACGATAATCAGCGGCTTCTCGACCTTCTGTGCGGCGATTTCGGGATAGGCCTTGCGATCGGCCTGGAGCTTCAGCCGATTGCCGAGATGGTGGATCAGGTAGTCCGTCACCACTTCGCGTGCCTGGCCGCTCATCTCGCGCCAGGTGTCATCGCGCAGCGAGGCGGCGAATGCCTGCAGCCCGGCATGGCGCGCGCGATCGCCATAATCGTCGAGACCCGTCGTCTGGCATGCCCGTTCGAGCAGTTCGTCGGCACCCGGGCTTTGCGCTGCGCCTGAGGTCATGGTTTTCTCCGTTGTATTCCGGTCATGGCCGGGTCAAGCCTCATGAGTGCCGCCGAATAGGAAGCGCTCGGGGCGAATGGTGATGACTGTCCGCGCGGTCTTGCGGTCGGGGAATTGCTCGAGCCCCATGTGCTCGCGCGCCAGCCAGTCCAGCATGGCAAGGTTCCCGTCCTCGGCCAGTTCCGCCGTGCCGCGGATCATCAGGTAGCGCCGCGCGTCGTCCGGATCGGGGATGCAGACCGCCAGATGCGGATCGCGCCGCAGGTTGCGCAGCTTGAACGTCTCGCTGGGGCTGCTGATCCGCACCTGCCCGTCGTGGATCATCACCCCGAGCGGCACCACCGCCGGAAAACCATCGGGCCGCAAGGTCGCGAGGTAGCCCATGCGCAGCTTGCCGCCAAAGAAGCGCAGGACTTCGTCAGGGATGGACACCGGAGCCTTGCAAATACGGCATGGTATCGGCCTTGGGCGTCCACGAGGGCAGCAGCTTGCGGTTGTGGCAGAAGGTTTGCGCTTCCACGCACTGGCCCCGGAATTCGTCGGCCTCGGCCTCGGTCGCCAGCCAGTGGACCACTTCGCCGATCACTTCGGCCGGTTCGCCGAAATCGTCGCCGAAGCCGAATTCCTTCATGTCCTGCAGGATGCGCTCGGTGCGGATCGCGCCGGGCTGGACATTGAAGGCGCGAATGCCGCGATCGCCGTATTCGACGGCAAGATGCCGCGCGATGGCATGACCCGCCGCTTTCGACAGCGAATAGGACAGCCCCCAGCCCCCCTCGCCCGGCTTGCCCAGGGGTGCTGCGAAACCGGCTGTCGAGGTGATGTAGATCACTGTGCCGCCGCCCTGTTCGAGCATTGGCGGCAGCAGGTAGCGGTTGAGCACCAGCGGCGCGAGGGCATTGCCCTGCACGTGTTTTTCCAGCACCTCGACGGGGGTATCAAGCACCGCGTCCATGTGCCCCGGACCGATAAAGCGGGCATTGTGGACGATGACATCGACCCCGCCCCAACGCTCAAGCAAGGTCGCCGCCGCCGCGCCGAGCGAGGCCCGGTCTATCAGATCGGCGGGCAGCACCAGCGCCTCCGCGCCCGCCGACCGAATCAGGTCGGCAGTGCTGGCAAGACTGCCCGGCAGCGCCGAGGTGTCGGTCTTCCTGAGCGTGCTCGAATGATCGCGACCGGCCTCCCCTTCGAGCCGTGTCCGCGCGGTGATCGCAACGTCGTATCCGCCCTGCGCCAGCCGCAAGGCTATCGCCTTGCCGATGCCTCGGCTCGCGCCGGTGACAAAGGCCCGTTTGCGCGTCATCCTCTCTTCTCCCAAGTTCTTGCCGAAGTGTTGCGCGGGGTGCGGTGAGGGTCAAGCGCTGGATGGGAAAAGCTTAACTTTGCGACGCAGGTGTCCGACCCACCAATCCGTCCAACATCGACGTCACGGAGATTTGGCAGGACAGCCGCAAACCCGGCACCACATCGTCGCTGGCTTCCAGGATCGGCGCTTAGATATCGGTCGCCTGCGGCCCA
>JBFWSE010000153.1:0-7495 GCA_050248535.1 Novosphingobium sp. | reverse complement strand
TCGCCGCTAGCATGGATCTGCGCAGCTGGATCAATGTCGCAGCGAAGCCCCCATCGTCGGCTGGTGATAGCGCTTTTACTGGGCCTTCATCGTTCGGCTCGATCGTGAATTTAATGCTTTGTGTCTGTTTTCCACTCCGGCTCTTCGACCCCGATGGTCCGAGCTTTATACCGCCCACTACCAGTGCGGCACCCGCATTGCCTTCGACACTGCGCTCCGTCGCGGTCACGAGCGTCACAGCCACTTTGGTCACTTTGAAGTTTAGCGTGCCCTGGCATGCACTCTCGGCAGGTTTGTCGCCCAGATGGTCATTCGCATATTCGTTGTAGATCGCGAGATCAGTCTTGATTTGCCGGATGACGCTTTCCACCGTCACCGGCTCGCCCGACATCGGCGGCTTGCCCATCGTGGCGCAACCAGCCAGTAGCGTGGATGCTGCCAAAGTCACCGAACCAGTCAATTTCAGCATTTTCGCACTCTGTTCCAGAGAGAGACCACTGCTGGCACTGGCGGACGCGTAAATCAATCTCGAAAACTTACGTAACAGCAACGTTGTAAGCTATCTCTGTACAATTCGACCAGCGTATCCCAGTTCCGGGGCAACAATACATAATTCGGAAGTTACGGTGATGGAGTCGCCGCAACTGAAATGGAAGCCAGGACCGGATTGACGCTCGCTCCGCAGCGAAGGGGGCCGAAGCCGGCGTCTGCCAAGCGGGACACGCAATAGCATGCCCCCCTCCATCCGCGCCCTAATCCATATGCTTCAGCCCCACCCGCAGATAGTCCCAACCCGTGATCAGCGTCAGCACCGCCGCACCCCATAGCGTCGTGAGTCCCACCGTATGCGGCACATTGGCCGGAATGCCCCACAGCGTGACATTCCACCCCGGCAGCGCCTGCCCCAGGATCAATGCGCCCAGCGAAATCATCTGAAACGTGGTCTTCCACTTGGCGAGGGCACTCACCGGAACCGAGACGCGCAGGCCGCCGAGGAACTCGCGCAGGCCCGAAACGGCAATCTCGCGGACCAGAATGATCAGCCCGGCAATCACATGCATGTCGCCCACGTAAGGCCCCCGCAGCACGCCCTGCGCAGCCAGCACCAGGATCACGGCCGCCACCATGATCTTGTCGGCGATCGGATCGAGGAACACGCCGAGCTTCGACACCGCGCCCTGCGCACGGGCGACATAGCCGTCGAAATAGTCGGTGATCCCCATCAGGCAGTAGACGCCGAAGCCCAGCCCATAGCCCAACCGCCACTGCGGCCACCACAGCAGGGCCGCCAGGACCGGCACCGTGACAATCCGCGACAGTGTGAGCATATTGGGCAGAGTCAGCATGACAGGACTCGCATAACCCGGATGGCGCCGAGGAAAAAGTGCGCGGGCGGGCTTGTGAGCAGCTTCTTTGCCGCTAGGGTGCGCCCCGAGCCGAACGGCTCAAGGGTGAGACTGCCTGAAGCGGGGACATGACGACATCGACGCATCTGGTGCGCTCGCGCCGATTCCTGCCGCTGTTCGTCACCCAGTTGCTGGGCGCGTTCAACGACAACCTGTTCAAGAACGCCATGGTGCTGTTCGTCGTTTACAGCGTCTACAATTCGGAAGCGGAGGAAACCCGGTTCAGTGCCATAGCGACCGGGCTGGTGGTGCTGCCTTTCGTCGCCCTTTCGGCGCTGTCCGGCCAGCTGGCCGACATGCGCGACAAGGCGAAGATCATCCGCATCGTCAAATTCGCCGAGATCCTGATCATGTTGATCGGCAGCGCCGGGCTGCTGCTAGCCTGGGAGGGCTTGGCCGTCACCACCCTTGCCATTCCGCTGATGATGCTGGCGCTGTTCGGCATGGGCGTGCATTCGACATTCTTCGGCCCGATCAAATATGCCATCCTGCCGCAGCACCTCAAGAAAGAGGAAGTGCTGGCCGGCACCGGTCTGGTTGAGGCGGGCACCTATATCGCCATTCTCGCGGGCACGATTCTGGCTGGCTGGATCGATGCGCGGACCGCGGCCGCAGGCTGCCTGACCGTGGCGCTGATCGGCTATGTTGCGGGCCGCCAGGTTCCGCCCGCGCCGCCGCAGCAAGAGGCGGAAAAGCTCGATTTTCACATCTGGCGCGCCTCGATCAATCTTGTGCGCAACACCATGCACGACCGGCGGGTGTTCCTGGCGATCATGGCGATCAGCTTTTTCTGGACGATCGGCACGGTGCTGTTCATCCAGTTTCCGCCGCTAGCCAAGAACGTGCTGCATGCCAGCAAGGAAGTAGCCAGCCTGTTTCTGGTGATTTTCTCGGTCGGCGTCGCCATCGGCTCGATGACGATCAGCGCCTTGCTGCGCGGCAAGGTTTCGGCGCGTTATGCCCCGGTCTCGGTGATCGGCATGGGCATTTTCGTCGCGCTGTTCTTTCTCGTCTGCCAGCTGTGGAGCGATGGCGGCGGCAGTCATCTTAATGACCCGGCCGATTTCGTCGGCCAGCCCTATGCCATTCCCTTGATGGTCACGCTGCTGGGCATTGCCGTGTGCGGCGGCATGTTCGTGGTGCCGCTCTATGCCTTCCTGACGACTTTCGTCGATCGCTCGCAGACCGCGCGGACCGTCGCCGCCAACAATATTGTCAATTCGTTCGCCATGGTAATCGGATCGCTGCTGTCGATCGGGCTGAGCGCCGTGGGCGTGCGTATCCAGGATCAGTTGCTGCTCAGCGCCGCCATGTGCGTGATATCCGCCTGGCTGGGCTATCTGCTCTATCGCGCCGAATGCGACGCGCGGGCGGCGTGACGATCAGGCGATGAAGGCCGAGACCGCGACGAAGCCGGCGGCATAGGTCGAGGCGAATTGCCGCCAGTCGCTGCGCGTCAGGCGCCAGGACGCCGCTTCCTCTTCGGCATGAGGCTTGCGGACATGCGGGGGAAGGGTAGCGAGGAACGGGTGCCGTCTGGCTTCGTCGTTCAATACAAGTGCGCGTCTCATGACGCCGCATTAAGAAATTCTTCACCACCGCAAAAGGCAGGCGAGCGCGGGTTTTTCCCACTATGCCAATTCGGGACATTAACTCCGTTTGGACATCGCGACGATGTGATCCCACTCCTCCGGCGTCAATTCGCAGACCGAAAGGCGGAACATGGTGATCAGCTCGGTCTGCGCCAGCGCCGGTTCGGCCTTGATTTCCTTCAAGGTCACCGGCCGCTTGAGCTTCTTCAACGGCTTGACCTTTACGGCCGCCCATCGGCCGGTGTCGTCGGTGGGGTCGGGCAAGCCAGCCTTGCTGATCTTGACGATCCCGACAATCTCCAGCCCGATATTGGAGTGGTAGAAAAACGCCTCGTCGCCCTTTTGCATCGCCGCAAGGTTATTGCGCGCGCGGTAGTTGCGCACGCCGTCCCAGGTCCCCTCGCCTTCCGCCACCAGATCGTCCCAGCTATAGGCATCGGGTTCGGACTTCATCAGCCAGTAGCGTTTGGGCGATTTGATTTTGCTCATGCAAAGGCTCCGGATTGGCGATAAGAGGCCACGATAACGCCACTCCGCAGGTGCCGCCAGATGCCGCTCGAAGCTCTCCCCGTACTTTCGCTCGAAACCGAGCCTGAGCGCCTTTCCGATGAATTGGGACAGAGCTTCCGCCAATTCGGCTTCGCCATGGTCCGCGACCACGGTATCGATCCCGCGCTGATCGCCCGGGGATGGGAATTGACGCGCGCCTTCTTCGACCTGCCGGAGGCGGAGAAGCGTGCCTATTTTATGGACGGACTGGCCGGCGCGCGCGGTTATACGCCGTTCGGCACCGAAGTGGCCAAGGGCGAAACCGCCCACGATCTCAAGGAATTCTGGCATGTCGGCCGCGACCTGCCGCCGGGCCATCCGCTTGCAACATCGATGCCGCCCAATGTCTGGCCGGCCCGCCCCGAGGGCTTTCGCGAGTGCTTCGAAGCACTCTACGCCGAATTCGACCGGGCCGGCGCGAAGATCCTCTCGCGCATCGCCGTTCACCTTGGACTGGAGGAAAACTGGTTCGATCCCGCTATCGACGACGGCAATTCGGTGCTGCGGCTGTTGCATTACCCGCCGGTCGAACAGGCCGAGGGCGGGGCCATTCGCGCCGGTGCGCATGAGGATATCAATCTCATCACCCTGCTGCTCGGCGCCGAAGAAGCCGGGCTCGAACTGCTCGGCAAGGACGGACGCTGGCTGGGCATCAGCCCGCCCGAAGGCGCGCTGGTGATCAACATCGGCGACATGCTGCAGCGGCTGACCAATCACGTGCTGCCGTCCACCACCCACCGCGTGCGCAATCCGGAAGGCGCCAGAACCGGGTTCAGCCGCTATTCGATGCCGTTTTTCCTGCATTTGCGCAGCGATTTTCCTTTCGTCACGCTGCCGCAATGCATTTCCGCCGAAAATCCCGACCGGTATCCGGTCTCGATTACGGCGGACGACTATTTACAGGAACGTCTGCACGAAATCGGTCTCAAGAAATAAACGGCCCGGAGCAAAGGCAACGGGTTTTCCGGTTGCGCAAAAGCAAGCAGACATTAACCGAATATTTGACACCCCGCCTTATAGCCCCCCGGATCGACGATGTGGGGCAAGTCGTAGTGGGCGACCCGAAGCAATCAATGCAGGCAGGCAGGACGCCAAGGCAGCCCAGGCGCGACACCCTGGCGCTTGGCATCGCCGCGGCCGCGATCATCCTGTTCGTCGGCACCGGCGGCCAGGTTGTGCCGCAAGTGATCGATTCGCTGGCCGGCGGAGTCAGGCCTGACAGCCTGATGGTCTCGGCCCTGCTGCTCAATGTCGCGCTGATCCTGTTCGGCTGGCAACGCTACCGCCAGATGACCCAGGCCATCAGCCAGCACCGCTCCGCCGAGGCCGAAGCCCTGCGGCTGGCGGAAATCGACCATCTCACCGGCTTTCTCAACCGCCGCTCGCTCGACGATGCGGCGGCGGCGCTGCTGGCCGAATGCGAACCGCGCGGCGAGAGCCTGACCTATCTCATGCTCGATCTCGATAACTTCAAGAACATCAATGATTTCCATGGCCATGTTGCTGGCGACACAGTACTCAAGGAATGCGCCAGAAGGATCGCCGAACTGCTGCCCAAGCGAGCCCTGGCGGCGCGCATCGGCGGTGACGAATTCGCCTGCCTGGTGCCCAGTTCTAGGGGCAACCCCGAGCGGGTCGACCAGCTTGCAGCGGCCTTGATCGAATCGGTCGCCTCACCCATCGACATTGGCGGATCGTCCCTGGAAGCGACCATTTCGATCGGCCTCGCCAGCAGCGACAATGCCCCTGTCCTCGATGGCGACAGTGCGGTCGCCCAGTCGCTCCACCACGCCGCAGACATCGCCATGTACCATGCCAAGAAGCAGGGGCGGAACCGCTATTACTGGTTCGAGGCATCGATGGAAAACGAGTTGCGGTTTCGCCGCGAAGTCGAAGCCGGCATCCGCCAGGGCCTCGCCAATGGCGAATTCGTGCCATTTTACGAGCAGCAGATCGACCTCAAGACCGGAAAACTGGTTGGCTTCGAAATGCTCGCCCGCTGGAATTCGCCGATGTTCGGCCTGGTCAGCCCAGAGACCTTCATTCCCGTCGCCGAGGAAATCGGCGCCATCGGCGAGATGTCGCAGCAGCTGATCGCCCGGGCATTGCAGGATGCCAAGGCCTGGGACCCGGAACTGACACTCTCGGTCAACATTTCGCCAGTCCAGCTGCGCGATCCGTGGTTTGCGCAAAAGCTGCTCAAACTGCTGGTCGAAGCCAATTTTCCGCCCAAGCGGCTCGAAATCGAAATTACCGAAAGCTGCCTGCACGAAAATGTTGGTGTGGTCCGCACGCTGATCGCCAGTCTCAAAAACCAGGGCGTGCGCATTACGCTCGATGATTTCGGCACCGGATACAGTTCGATCGGCCAGCTACGCTCGCTGCCGTTCGATTCCATCAAGATCGACCGCAGCTTCGTCACCAATCTCACCGAAAACAACGATAGCGAAACGATCATCAAGGCAATCACCGCGCTGGGCGAAGGCCTGGGCCTGCCGATTACCGCGGAAGGCATCGAAAACCCGGATATCCTGACCAAGCTCAAGCACTTCGGAGAGTTTCGCGGTCAGGGCTATCTCTACGGCAAGCCTGAAACGGCCGCAGCGACCGAACTGCGCCTGGCAGGGCTGAACCTGCTGCAACGGCCGGGCGAACCGCCAGACGGACAAGGCGTGAAACCCAAGAGCAAGAGCAAGGCCGCCGCCTGACGCTTTTCCCAAGACTGGACGCAAGCCGGGCCAGCGCCTAGGGCGCCGCCATGCGCGTTCCGTTCGTCAAGATGCATGGTCTGGGCAACGACTTTGTCGTGCTTGACGCGCGTGCGCAGGCGCTGCCCTTGATGGACACGCGGCTGGCCTCGGCGCTGGCAGACCGCAAGACAGGGATAGGCTGCGATCAACTGATCGTGATCGAACCTTCCGATGTGGCCGATTTCCGTATGCGCATTTTCAACGCCGATGGCGGAGAAGTCGAATCTTGCGGCAATGCGGCCCGCGCGGTCGGATTGCTGCATGGCGCTCCGGCGCGAAT
Source organism: Novosphingobium sp. (assembly GCA_050248535.1). Lineage (GTDB taxonomy): Bacteria > Pseudomonadota > Alphaproteobacteria > Sphingomonadales > Sphingomonadaceae > Novosphingobium. Next base: position 918 of record JBFWSE010000153.1, on the reverse strand, counting down.
CGAAACACTGGGCGGATTGATAGAAGCTTCGCCTCAGGACAGCGGCATCGCTGTCGACATGGGCGAACCCCGGTTCGACTGGGATGCCATTCCACTGGCCTATGCCATGGATACTTTGACGATGCCGGTGGGCTGGGGCGAGCTGGAAAGCCCCGCCGCAGTCAACGTCGGCAATCCCCATGCCGTGTTCTTCGTAGCCGACAACCGCGCGGTGGACCTGACCCGGCTGGGCCCGGAGATCGAGCACGACTCGCTGTTTCCCGAACGGGTCAACGTCAATGTCGCCACGGTGACCGCGCGCGATGCCCTGCGTCTGCGGGTCTGGGAACGCGGCGTCGGCGAGACGCGCGCCTGCGGCACCGGCGCATGCGCCACAGCCATCGCCGCCATGCGGCGCGGCCTGACCGAGCGCGCGGTGACGGTATCACTCACCGGCGGCGATCTTCGCATCGAATGGCGCGCGGACAACCATATCGAGATGACCGGCCCCGCCGCCGAAAGCTTCCGGGGCGACTTCGATCCCGCCGACTACGGCGCTGCGGCATGAGCGTCGAAGTGGTCTCGTTGGGCTGCCGGCTCAATCTGTCCGAGAGCGAACAACTGCGCGGGATACTGGCGGACGCGGGCGATCTTACCGTGATCAACAGCTGCGCGGTGACCTCCGAAGCCGTGCGCCAGACCCGCCAGGCGATCCGCCGCGCGCGCAAGGCCCGGCCGGACACGCGCCTGCTGGTGACAGGTTGTGCGGCCGAAATCGAGCGCACCAAGCTGGCAGGGATGCCCGAAGTCGATGGACTTGTGGGGAATGCTGTCAAGCTTGACCGGCTGGCCTATAGCTCCTCCCCCCCTGCGGGGGAGGATACGGAGGCTTGGCTGCGTGGCAGCCTAGCCGCAGTTGGAGAGGGGGCTGCGTGCCCG
>JBFWSE010000152.1:0-7507 GCA_050248535.1 Novosphingobium sp. | reverse complement strand
AGGTCGAGTATATCAAGCCGAAGGCGCGCGTTTACTGATCTCGAACATTCACGTCAGCGCGTTCGTCCCGAGCGAAGTCGAGGGACGTAGGCACAACGTGTCTCGACTTCGCTCGACACGAACGGCAAGGAGAAAATATGCCCCGTATGTTCCTCTTCGGCCTCGGCTACTGCGGCAGCCGCATAGCCCGCGCACTCGAGGCGCAAGGCTGGGAAGTGGTATCGACGGGCAGCGAAGGCACGCTATCGTTCGACGACGTGGGCACCGTGCACATGGCGCTAGCCGATGCCAGCCACGTGCTCTCGACCGTACCGCCCGGCGGGGAAGGGCTCGATCCGGTGCTGGAGCGCTTTGGCGGGGCGCTGGCAGGCAAGTGGCTGGGCTATCTCTCCTCGACCGGGGTCTATGGCAATACCGGCGGGGCCTGGGTCGACGAAAGCGCTCCTGTCGGCACCGGCCGCCGCACTGCGCGGGCGGAATGCGACGGAAAATGGCTGGCGCTTGGCGCGCGCGTGTTCAGACTGCCGGGGATATATGGCCCGGGACGTTCGGCGCTCGATCGGGTGCGGGAAGGCAAGGCCTACCGGATCGACTTGCCGGGGCAGGTGTTCAGCCGGGTGCATGTGGAGGATATCGTGTCGGGCGTGCTTGCCGCGCTGGATGCCCCGCCCGGCGCCTACAACCTCGCCGACGACTTGCCCTGCAGCCAGAACGCAGTGATCGAGGAGGCCTGCCGCCTGCTGGGCCTGCCTTTGCCGCCGCTGCTCACGCTGGAAGAAGCCGCGCTCTCCCCAATGGCCCGCGCCTTCTATGCCGAGAACCGCCGGGTGGCGAACGGCAAGGCGAAGCGGGTGCTGGGGTGGCGGCCCAGGTATGCGACTTATCGGGAGGGGTTGCGGGCTGTGCGATTGTGAGAGCGATTGGAGGGATGTCCGCAGTGTCATCGTGCTTGAGCAACTGCCTTTTAACCCCTCACAACCCGGCGACTGCCCTGGCCAGTGCTGCCACATGCGCCGGATCGCTATCCCAGGCCGTCACCACCCGCGCCGCATTCTTGCCCCAGTCATAGAACGCAAACCCCCTCGTTCGCAGCGCCGCGCGTTCCTCTGCTGTGCAGTTGAAGAACACCTGGTTCGATTCCACCGCATAGAGCAGCCGCTCGCCCGCCGCCGCGCCGATTTCCTGCGCCGCCGCATTGGCGGCCCGGGCATTGTCGAGCCAGAGGCCGTCCTCGATCAGCGCCAGCACCTGCGCGGCCAGGAAGCGCCCCTTGCTCTGCAAGTGCCCGGCGCGTTTGCGGCGCAGTCTGGCTTCTTCGGCCAGCGAAGCATCGAACAGCACCAGCGCTTCCGCCCCCATGCCGCCGTTCTTGACGCAGCCGAAGGACAGCGCATCGACGCCCGCGTCGCAGCTCGCCTCTGCCGGCGTACAGCCGAGAAAGGCCACCGCATTGGCGAAGCGCGCCCCGTCCATGTGCAGTTTCATGCCCTTCGCCCACGCCAGCGCGCCGATCCCGGCCACGTCGTGCGGGCGGTAGCATTGCCCGAATTCGCTCGCCTGGGTGATAGAGATGGCCTGCGGCGCGGGCTGGTGGACATCGTTGCGCAGGGGCGCGATGGCCGCTTCGATGCTCTTGGGCGACAGTTTCGCGCCGTCGCCTTCGGCCAAGAGCAGCCGCGCGCCGCCGGTGTAGAAGCCCGGCGCGCCGCATTCGCTGGTCTCGATATGGGCGAGGCGGTGGCAGACCGCCGACCCATGCGGCGGCACCAGCAGGGCGAGGGCAAGGCTGTTTGCCGCCGTGCCAGAAGCCACCCAGATTGCCGCACATTCGCGCCCGAACAGGTCCGAGAAGGCTGCGTCCAGCCGGGCGCTCAGCGCGTCGCCGTCGTATGGCGCATCGGGCGCATCGGCCGCCTGCATCGCCGCCCAGACTCTCGGGTGCACGCGTGCGGCATTGTCGGACATGAATTGCATGGCCATAGTCATGGCAAAGGAGTTACTTGATGGAAAGCGTCACGATTACCCGCCGCGATCACGGCGATAGCGGCGAATATCGCGCCAAGGTCGAAGGCAGCCCCCATTTCGGCCGCCTCACCTGGATCACGCGTGAGGGTGCGCGGGTTGTCGAGCACACGATTGTGCCGCCGGAAATCGGAGGGCGCGGCATTGCGGCGCAGCTGGTGCAAGCGCTGATCAAGGACGCGCGGGCGCAGCAGTTCAGGATCGTCCCCGAATGCTCCTACGTCGCGGCTGCTTTCGCCAAGCACCCGGAATGGGCGGATTTGCGGGCTGCCTAGCCTACCGCAAGCCTAGCCGACCCAGTCGGCCACTTCCGAGGCTACCCGGTTTGCCGCGCGGTTGAGTGCCGGAGCGATCGAATCGCCGTCCGGCGCCACGCCGGCCACCACGGCCTCGAACCGCCGCGCCTCGATCACGCCCCTGGCGTTCACCCGCATCGCGTCGAAGCGCACCACGGCCGAGCGGCTGCGCGCGTCGTAGCCCATGTCGACCAGCCGTCCCGACAGCGAAAGGTTGCCGCCCGGCGATGAATCGTTTGCTTCGAGCACCAGATGCTTGCCGCGCGCGCGGATTGTTTCGGCCAGCAAATGGCGGAACAGCCGGGCGGGCCGTTCGACCCAGGCGACGCCCTGGACATAGGCGATATCGGTATCGCTGACTTGCACCGCCACACGCTGGACATCGAGCCTGCGTTCGGTCTGCGGATCGAGTACGATCAGCGTTTCGCCAAGCCGGCCATCGGGCAGGGCGCCTGCCGGGGCCATGGCGTCCGAAGTCAGACCGATCAGCTGCTTGGGCGGCTTGCCGGCCAGGCTGACGCAGCCCGCCAGCAGGGCAAGGGCCGCCAGGGCCGCAAGCTTGCGAAAATCGCGAAATCCCATTGCGCTTATTCCCCCCGCGCTCATGGCTTGTAATCCGGCAGGTTGCTGCCGCCCGACAGCGCTCCGGTACCCTGATCCTGAACCTTCTCGATGAGATCGCGCAATTCGCGCGAGGCCGCGCCGACGTCGCGCAGCGCCGATTCGGCTGCGGGCAGGGTCGAGGACGAAAGCTGGCGCGCCGCGGGGCGGGTATCGTTCAAGGTCGCCTGCAATTCGTCGGCGGCGCCCTTGGCCGAGCGCAGGGTATTGCGCAGGTCGCGCACCAGGCTGTCGCCCTGATCGCCCAGCAGCTTGTCGGCCGACTGGCCGGCCTTGTCGAATGTGGCGAGCGTCTGGGTCGCCTGGCGCAGCGTCGTCTGCAATTCGTTAAGCGTTACCTTCACTTGCGGCGAAGCATCGGCCAGATTGCCGGTCATCTTGTCGGTATTGACCAGAATGCCGCGGATCGAGGCCTGATTTTCATCCGAGAGCAGCAGGTTTAACCGTTCGGTCAGTGTCGAGAGACGTTCGAGCAGCACCGGCGCGGAATTGAGGATCGCACCGAACCCGCCGACCTTGGTGGGGATCACCGGCTTGCCTTCCGGACAGGCGCTTTTCGGGTCTTCCTTGGGGCATTCGATCGGCGGCGCATCCTTGACCGCACCTTCAAGCTGGATGTTGCCGCCGCCGGTAAAGCTCGACTGGATGGTCGCGGTCGTGCCGACCAGCACCGGAACCTTTGCATCGACGCTGATGCGCACGCGCACGAAACTGGGGTCTCTTGGCCAAAGCTCGATCTGGTCGATCTTGCCCACCGGGACGCCCGAAAAAGTGACGCTTGCGCCCTTCGACAAGCCGCCCACCGATTGTTTGAAGAAGATGTCGTAGTTCTTTTGCGAGCCTTCGTTGAGCCGGGCGATCCAGATGAAGAAGGCCGCAAGAGCAGCCAGCAGCAGCAGCGTAACCGCTCCGACAAAAACATGATTGGCCCGCGTTTCCATTGCGCCGCTCTATGCCTTTCCATCCATGGGCTTGTCCATGGCCTTGGTATTTGATCCGGAACTATCGTTCCGGGCAGGTGCCGTTCGAAATTCGCTCTTTCGCGAATTTCGCATCAGGCCTTGGCTCGATCCGCCGAAGACTTGGCCGCCCGGCCGCGCGGGCCGTTGAAATATTCCTGGATCCAGGGGTGATCGAGCGCGACCAGTTCGGGGATTGTGCCGACCGCGATGACTCGTTTGTCGGCGATCACCGCCACCCGGTCGCAGATTTCGTAGAGTGTATCGAGGTCGTGCGTGATCAGGAACACCGTCAGCCCCAGCGTCGCCTGCAGTTCCTTGGTGAGCGCGTCGAAGGCGGCGGCGCCGATCGGGTCGAGCCCCGCAGTCGGCTCGTCGAGGAACAGCAGTTCCGGATCGAGCGCCAGCGCCCGGGCCAGCCCCGCGCGCTTCTTCATTCCGCCCGATAGTTCGTTCGGATATTTGAACGCGGCGCTTTCGGGCAGGCCCGATATCTTGACCTTGAACCGGGCGATTTCCTCACGCAGGTTGTCGCCGATTTCGGGGTAGAACTGGCGTAACGGCACTTCGATATTCTCTTCGACCGTCAGGGTGGAGAACAGCGCTCCGCCCTGGAACAGCACCCCCCAGCGCGAACGGATGTCGATGTCGTCTTTGTCGTCGAGGCCGTTGAGCATTTCGTTGCCAAAGACCTTGATCGAACCCTCATCCGGTATCTGCAGCCCGATGATCGACCGCATCAGCACCGACTTTCCGCTACCCGAGCCGCCGACCACGCCGATGATCTCGCCCTTGCGCACCTTGAGCGACAGGTTTTCGTGAATCACGTGCTCGCCGAAGCTGTTGCGCAGGCCTTCGACGACGATCGGATAGTCCTCCTCGCCCGCCATCAGCCCCACCCCACTTCAGTGAAGAAGACTGCGAAGAAGGCGTCTAGCACGATTACGGCAAAGATGGCCGCAACCACGGACTTGGTCGTGCGCAGGCCCACTTCCTCGCTGTTCGAGCGGACTTGCATGCCGTTGTAGCAGCCCGAAATGGCGATAATCAGCCCGAACACCGGCGCCTTGATCAGGCCGACGTAGAAGTCGGGCCGCGGCACCACTTCCTGGATGCGCAGCAGGAATGTCATGAACGGCATGTCTAGCTGAAAAGTCGAAATGAAAGCGCCGCCCACGATCGAACAGACCGCGGCGAAAAAGCCCAGCAGGGGCATCATCAGCATCGAGGCGAGGACGCGGGGGATGACCAGGGCCTCCATCGGCGAAACCCCGATGGTGCGCATGGCGTCGACTTCCTCGGTCAGCTTCATCGTGCCGATCTGCGCGGCGAAGGCCGAGCCCGAGCGGCCGGCGACCATGATCGCGGTCATCAGGATGCCCAGCTCGCGCAGGGCGATGCGGCCGGTAAGGTTGACGGTCAGCGATTCCGCGCCGAATTCGCGCAGGTTATAGGCGGCCTGCTGGGCGATGACGATGCCGACCAGGAAACTCATCAGCCCGATGATGCCCAGCGCGGTAACGCCCACCAGTTCCATCTGGTGAACCAGCGCCTTCATGCGGAAACGCCCCGGATGGCGAATCAGCGCGCCCATGGCCACGAGCATGGCGCCGATGAAACCCAGGATATGGACCACGGCTTCGCCAAATCCCGCGACTGTCGAGCCGACCCAGAGCACGGCGCGAGCCAGCGTACCGGGGCGGCTGCTCAGATCCTCGTCGGCGCCAGTGGCCTTGCCGACCGCGGCGATAAGCCGGCGTGCTTCGTCGCTCGCACCGGTCACTTCCGCTTGCCAGTCGCGGGAAAAACGGTGGGCGATCCAGGCGCCGGCCGTGTCGATATCGGAGACGCGTGAAAGGTCGATGCGCGTCACATGTTCGGTGAGCGCTTCCAGCCGCCGGTCGAGATCGCCGATCGAGCTTACGCGCAGCGGACCGTAAAGCGCCACGGTCGTCCCGCCGCCTTCGCCCCCTTCCAGCGTAAAATCCGCCCATTCGCGCATTGGCGGGGTGATGGGGGAAAACGCGCGTCGCGGCAAGGGGAGGGCCCTCATCGCTTGCGCGCCGTCCCCACCGCTGGCAAAGCGCGCCGCCATGAGTGAAGCCAAGCTGGACAAGACTTTCGACCCCGCCGCGATCGAGGCGAAATGGTATGCGCATTGGGAAAGCGAGGGGCTGTTCCGCCCCGAGCGGCCCGATGCAGTGCCTTTCACTATCGTCAACCCGCCGCCCAATGTGACGGGCTCGCTGCACATCGGCCACGCGCTGGACAACACGCTGCAGGACATCGTCATCCGTTACGAGCGGCTGCGCGGCAAGGATGCGCTGTGGGTGGTCGGCACCGACCATGCCGGCATCGCCACGCAAATGGTGGTCGAGCGCCAGATGGAAGAGCGCCAGGACAAGCGCACCAATTACACGCGCGAGCAATTCGTCGAGAAAGTGTGGGAATGGAAGGCGGAAAGCGGCGGGACGATTACGCGGCAGCTCAGGCGGCTGGGCTGTTCGATGGACTGGTCCAGAGAGCAGTTCACCATGGACCCGCACTTCACCCGCGCGGTGGTGAAGGTCTTCGTCGATCTCTACAACCAGGGGCTGATCTACCGCGACAAGCGGCTGGTGAACTGGGACCCCAAGCTCAAGACCGCGATTTCCGACCTCGAAGTGGAAACCCGCGAAGTGCAGGGCGGCTTCTGGCACTTCAAGTACCCACTGGCCGACGGTGTAAAGCGCGACGACGGGCTGGACTACATCGAGGTCGCCACCACCCGGCCCGAGACCATGCTGGCGGATATGGCCGTCGCGGTGCATCCCGAGGACCCGCGCTATAAAAGCGTGATCGGCAAGGACATTTTGCAGCCCATCACCGGCCGCCGCTTCAAGGTGGTGGACGACGAGCATGCCGACCCGGAACTGGGCTCGGGTGCGGTGAAGATCACCCCGGGACATGACTTCAACGACTTCGAGGTCGGCAAGCGGGCGGGGATCAGGCCAGCCGACATGCTCAATATGTTCGATGCCGAGGCGCGGGTGGTGCAGACCAGCGATGGTCTGATCCCGGAGAAATACTTGGGACTGGACCGCTTCGTAGTGCGCGACATGATCGTCGCCGACATGAAGGCAGCGGGTTTTCTCGTTCCGCATGTCACAAAGGACAAGGAAGGCAACGAGATCGAGGCTGACGCTGAACCACGCGTGATCCAGACTCCCTTTGGTGACCGCGGCGGGGTGGTGATCGAACCCTGGCTGACCGACCAGTGGTATGTGAATGCCGACTATCTAGCCCGAGCGCCGCTTGCTGCTGTTCGTGATGGTCGTATCCAAATCGTGCCTAAGAGTTGGGAAAAGACCTTCTTCAATTGGATGGAGAACATCCAGCCTTGGTGCATCAGTCGCCAGCTCTGGTGGGGGCATCGGATTCCGGCTTGGTATGGGCCGGTGTGGGACAAGCATCAACCGGATTCCTTCGGTATTGCTGGTTGGAAGTCCGAAGTGGCCACTAATCCCTGTTTTGTCGCAGAATCGTTCGAGCAGGCAGCGGAGCTTGCAGCGCGACACTATGAGAAAGAAAGTGACGCGTTCGTCGAAGTTGAGGGACTAAATTTCAAAG
>JBFWSE010000151.1:0-7690 GCA_050248535.1 Novosphingobium sp. | reverse complement strand
CCGTCCAAGAGGCGCGACGAAGTCCGGCGGGCTTCCTGAGGCAACCCCGAAGGGGCGGGCCGATTTTGGCCCATTTCCGCGTCGCTCGTCGGTCACTATGCGACGGCATGGCTCCCTCCTCGCTCCTTGAACTGGGCCAAAATCGGCTCCGTCAGGGTGGATCAGATATATCGCAACCCCCTCTAGAGTCTTTCCGGCCTAGACAGGTCAGGCTCTAGCCTTGCCACTCCCGCCGTTCTTCGGCGGCCCTCAGCACTTCGTAAGCCAGTTGCAGCGCCTGGAAGGCTTTCGCTGCGTCGGCATCGCCCGGCCGCACGTCAGGGTGAACTTCCTTGGCCTTGGCCCTCCAGGCCTTCTTGACCGCACCGAAGTCAGCATCGGGCGTCAGTTCGAGCAGTTCGAGCGCGCGAAGCTCGTCGCGGCTGCGGCTGCCGTCGCCCGAACCGGCCCAGCCATAGTGCGCCGATTCGTGATAGCCTTCGTGCGTCTGGCGCTCGCTGGCCTCGCGTTCGGCTGCCTCTTCGGCGGTAAGGCCAGCGAAGTAGTCCCACGAGCGATTGTATTCGGCGGCATGGGCCTGGCAGAAATACCAGCGTTCCGGGCTGTTGGGCCTCTTGGGCGCCGGGCATTCGCCGGGCTGGCTGCAGCCAACTCTGTCGCACAGCCGCACCTGCGCTGCCTCGCGCGCACCTTCGTAGCCGCGCCAGCGGGGAAATCCCCAGTCGTTCGATCTGCGCGCCTTGCTCATCCTGTCCGCGATAAGCGCTCCACCATGCCCGGCGCAACCCCGGCGAAACGTTCAGGAAAATTTAAGCTGGAATCGGTAATTGCTGCGTTGCAATATGAAGTGACAATGCTTATAGTAACCTAGGTAAGCATTGGAGCGACTACGAACGGTGCCTCGCATGAGCAAGCAACTGACGATTTCCTCGGCCCTCTCGGTGCTGGTGATGGCGGTCTATGCGCTATTCGGGCCGCATGCTTTCGATGCGCCTGCAGCGGCCATGGACCCGATTTCCCAGGCCCATGCCGCCCCGGCCGCACCCTTCGTCCGCTAGTCGATCGTAATCGTCACTGCGCGGCGGTTTTTCGCCCAGCTCGATTCATCGGAACCCAGCGCTACCGGCCGTTCCTTGCCATAGCTGAGAGTGCTCAGCCGGTCCGCGCTGACTCCCAGCGAAATCAGGTAATTGGCCGCCGAATTGGCTCGGCGCTCGCCCAGGGCTAGATTGTATTCGCGCGTGCCACGTTCGTCGCAATGTCCTTCAATCGTCGCCCGCTTGCCAGGATATTGCAGCAGCCATTGTGCCTGCGCGGCCAGCGCGGCGGCATCCTCGCTGTCGATGTTGTAGCGGTCGGTATCGAAATAGATCGTATCCCGGCCCATCATCTGCGCCAGGAAATCGGCCTGACTGCCGGGCGTGGGGGCGTTGCTGCCGGTCTGGCCGGAAGCGACCGGACCGCCCGGGTCCGGAGGCAACTGCTTGGGCGCCTTGGTGGCACAGGCCGACAAGGCGACCCCTGCCATAAGTACCAGTGCGATATTCCTGCGATTCATGGCATCCTCCTTTTGATCTGGATTTCCATATTCGGGTCGAACATTGTCATGGCCTGACTGGCCCCCAGGCCGGATCGGAAGCGCCCGCCGGCGTCGGCAAGCGACGCTCGTTGCGGCCGGTCAGATCGACCTGCCATAGCGAAGCCTGCCCGCCTCCGCGCTGGGTGCGGAAGAATTGAATGATGCGGCCGTTGGGCGCCCAGGTCGGCGCTTCGTCCTGCCAGCTGTCGGTCAGATAGCGCATACCGCTGCCATTCGGACTCATCACCGCGATGCGAAAATTGCCGGCAATATGCGTGAAGGCAATCTGGTCGCCGCGCGGGCTCCATTCGGGCGTCGCGGCGCGGCCGCCGAAGAAGCTGATGCGCTGCTGGCCGGACCCATCGGCATTCATCACATAGACCTGCTGGCTTCCCGAACGGTCGCTTTCGAACACGATCTTCGAGCCATCGGGCGAAAAGCTGCCGCCAATGTTGATGCCCGGCGTGTTGGTCAGCCGCTCGGCGCGGCCGCCCGCCGAGGAAATCCGGTAGATGTCGGTATTGCCGGCAATGGCCATCGAGAACAGAACCCACCGTCCATCGGGCGACCAGCGCGGCGCGAAAGTGGGATTGCTGCCCTGGAAGATCAGCCGCTGGGTATTGCTGGCAAGATCATAAACATAAATCCGCGGATTGCCGTTGAGGTACGACAGGTAGAGGATCGACTTGTAATCGGGCGAATAGCGCGGCGTCAGCGCAATGGCCTGACCGCTGGTGAGAAACCGGTGATTGGCCCCATCCGAATCCATCACCGCCAGGCGCTTGATCCGCCGGTTTTTGGGGCCGGTCTCGGAAATATAGGCAATCCGGCTGTCGAAGAACGGGTTCTCGCCCGATAGCCGCGAATAGACCAGGTCGGCGCACTTGTGCGCCGCGCGGCGCCAGTCGCTGGGCGGCACGGTCCAGCTCGAACCGGCCAGTTGCTGGTTGAGCGGCACGTCGAACAGATAACAGCCAACCGTCAGCGAACCGTCGCCATTGGCGCGAACCGAACCCTGCACCAGCCGCTCGGCGCTGCGCCCCTGCCACAGAGTATAGTTGGGTGCGGTGACTTCGCCATAGAGCGGTTGCGGCAGGCCGGCCGGCCCCGAAGGCTTGAACAGCCCGTTGTTCCTCAAATTGGCCGCGACGATCGAGGCCAGGCTGCGGCCGACTGCCCCGGTCGAACCGGCGTTGGTCTGGGTTTCGACATCGGCGTCGGTCGGAAAATTGGGAATGGCGATGCCCAGATCCTGCCAGTCGCTTTCATCGGTGACCGAACCCGTGAGGCCGCCTTCGTCCTCCGCCGGCTGCTCGGGAACCACTGGCTCGGCATCGAGCTGCGGCGCTTGCGTCAGCGCCTGCACAGGTGCGGCCAGAAGCAGAAAGGGGACAAGCACGCGAGAAATCATTGAGAAAGCCTTCTGTCGAACCGGAACGCGGAGACTCGTTTCCAGGCGCTGTAATATTCGCCGGGAAGCTCGAACGGCGCCGCCAGTTGCACCGCGCGGATGGCCTGTTCGGCGTGAAGCGCGGCCTGCGGGCGGTTGGCGTCGGTAATGCCTTCCTGACGCACTACGCGCGGCCGCCCGGCAAGCGAGCCATCGGAATTGAGGCTCCAGGCCAGCACCGTCACCAGCTTGTCTGCGTCCGCGCCCTGCGGAACAGTCCAGTGCGGCCGCAATTTGCGCGATATAGCACTTGCCAGCGAGGCTTGCACCCCCGGCCCGATCGCGGCCGCCGGAGGATTGCGAGAGGCGCCCTCGGCCTGGGCGCCCGGAATGCCCTTGATGAAATCGTTACCGATCCGGCTGGCGCCCGATGTCCGCGGAATCTCGCGCCGGGCGGGTTTGCGCCTGGCGATTTCGGCGATGATATCGGGTTGCGGTTTGGGCCGGATCACAGCCACCGGCGCAGGCTTCGGCGGGGTGACTGGCCTCGGAACATCCGCCACTTCCTCGCCCAGCTGCGGCGCGACATCGGGCGCAGGGGCGGCCTGCGGCTCGGGCGAAGTCGAGGTCAGACCGACATCGTCCGAAATGGTCACAGCAATCCGTTCGGGCATCGGCGCGGGCGCGCGCAGCGGCGGGCGCCAGACGATCCAGGCCAGCAGCGCTATGTGCGCAGCCAGGGCTATCGCCAGACCAACACGTTCTTCGCCCCCCAAATCGCGCCTATGTTCGCGAACTTGCATGGTTTCAGACCTATTCATCCTTGGCTGAACCTGATGTGAGCGGAGGTTCCACCGAAGTGGCGCCAGTCACCAGCGAAATCGAGGTGAAGCCCGAGCGGTTGAGTTCGCCCATGGCCGCAATCACCCGGCCATAGTCGAGCGCCCGGTCGGCCCGCAGCGTCACCAGCGGCAGCTTGCCATCGGCCCCGGGCCGTATCATCGCAAGGCGCTCCGCCAGCCGGCTGGCGGGAATTTCGGCCTCGTCGAGAAACAGCTTGCCGTCGCGCGTCAGGCTGATGGCGATTTGCGAGGGCTGCTCGGCCAGCGGCTTGGCCCGGCTGTCGGGCAGTTCGACCGGCACACCCGCCTTCAACAGCGGCGCCGTCACCATGAACACGATCAGCAGCACCAGCATCACATCGACCAGCGGCGTGACGTTGATCTCCGCCATCGGCGCGCGGCGCGAATGGCCGCGCGAGGTGTGGCGATGAAGGCCGAAGGCCATTATTGTCCAGCCACACAGCTGGGGGCGGCCACGCCGTCCCGATCAATGCACAAAAACACCATCACCCGCCCTCCAGGTCGCGCGTCAGGCTAGCATGCAGCTTATCGGCGAAACGCTGCATCCGCGCCTCGAACAGGCCGACGCGGTTCGAAAACCGGTTGTAGGCTATGACGGCCGGAATCGCGGCAAACAGGCCGATGGCCGTGGCGAACAGGGCTTCCGAGATGCCCGGCGCGACGACCGCCAGCGAAGAGTTCTGCTGCTGGCCGATCTGGAAGAAGCTGTTCATGATGCCCCAGACCGTGCCGAACAGCCCGACGAACGGCGCCACCGATCCGACCGTGGCGAGGAAATTGAGCCGGCCCGCCAGCCTGTCGCCTTCGCTCGCGACAATGCCATCCATGGCAGAAGCGATCCGCTGGCGCACGCCTTCCGCATCGCGTCCCGCGCCACCTTTGGCGCGGCGCCATTCGGCAAGCCCCGCCTCGGCGATCCGGGCGAAAGGCACATCGCCCTTGCCTTTTTCGTCCTGCAGCGCCTCGAAATCCTCGCGCGTCCAGAATTCGCGCTCATAGGCGTCGCAGCGCCGGCGCACCCGGCCCAATCGCAGCGAAAAGGCGACTATGATCGTCCAGACCCAGACGCTCGCGAGCAAGAGCCCGGCAATCACGGCCTGGACAACAATATCCGCGCCGAGGAACAGCTTGACCGGATCGAGATGTCCGGCGCCGGCGGAGGCGGCAAGGATCGGCAATATGTTCATGATGTCCCCGGTTGCGGTGCAATGGCGGCGAAGGCCTGACGCCAGGCGAGCGGCTGGCGCTTCGGACGGCCGTCGGCGCCGACGAAGCCTACTCTCAACCTCGCTTCAGCCAGAAGTGTCTCGTCGCGCCAGGCCTTCTGGTACATGCGGCAGGAAGCCGCACCCACCTCTTCCGTGCGGCTTTCGATTGTTACCGTGTCGTCGAGCCGTGCCGGCGCGAGATAGCGAATATTGGCCTCGGCCACGGCATAGGCCCCTTCCCCCGCTTCCTGCGCGGCGCGCTGATCCACATCGAGCAATCGCAGCATGTCCGATCGTGCGCGTTCGAACCAGCGCAGATAATTGGCGTGATAGACCACGCCCGAGAGATCCGTGTCCTCAAAATAGACGCGCACCGCATAACGGTGCACTGGCCCGTCGAACGCGCCGCCGGGTGGCTGAGGAATAGCGTTCATATAAGGGGTTTAACCGGGCGAACATGAACGGAGCAAGCGAGTTTACCCCGTTTGTGCCGTTTCGGGCACGGCTTGTCATTGTTTGCTAACGTTTTGTCCCGCCAATCAGTCGGCGATCATCAGCCGGAATTGCCGTCCGCCGAAGATGTGAACATGCAAATGAGGCACTTCCTGGTGACCGTGCTGCCCCATATTGACCATCAGGCGATAGCCCGAGGTCAGCCCCAGTTGCCGGGCAACGATGCCCACTGCCCGCGTAAAGCCGGCAATCTCTTCGCTGCTCGCCATGGCGCTGAAATCGTCCCAGCCGACGTAAGACCCTTTGGGGATCACCAGCACATGCACCGGCGCCTGCGGACGGATATCGTGAAAGGCGAGGCTCCACTCATCCTCATAGACCTTGTTGCACGGCAGTTCGCCGCGCAGGATGCGGGCGAAAATGTTGCTGTCGTCATAGGGTTGGGAGGCATCGATCGGCATCAGCTGGTCCTTGCTGCTTTCTCGGCAATTCCGCTGGTCCCCTCGCGGCGTTCCAGTTCGGCGAGCACATCGGCCAGGGCAATTCCCTTGGCGCCGAGCAGCACCAGCAAGTGGAAAATCACGTCGGCCGCTTCCCCGGTCAGTTCCTCGCGGCTGCCAGAGAGCGCGGCGACCACGGCCTCGGTCGCTTCCTCGCCCAGTTTGCGGGCGATGACGGGAAGCCCGCGCGCGTGAAGTTTTGCCACATAGCTGGTTTCCGGATCGCCGCCGGCGCGGCTGGCCAAAGTCTGCTCGAGGCGGGTCAGGATGGATTCGTCGGCCATGGGGCAAGGCATTGCGGCCCTGGCGCGGCCTGGTCAAGTCTCGACGGGCAAAGGTGAAAGGGGCGTCCCCGCGCAACAGGGACGCCCCTTTCGATTATCCGCCGTGCCCGGGGCAGGGAGTGCCCCCGTTGGACAAGCGGACATGTTCAGTCGCGCCGCGCCTTTCGTGCGCCACGCCAACCGATCAGCAAGGCGCCGATGCACAAGGCATAGAGAGGCGCACCGCTGCCGCCCGCTTCCGGAAGGAAACGGGAGGCAAGACCGCCATCGGCCCAGATCGCGGCAGTCAGGCTGGCGATGATCTCGGACATGAGGACAAATGGCCTTTCGGTTACCGGAGAGGTTAAAGCAATCGACGTGCCAGTTCCGCAAGTCCCGCAGGTGCCCGACAAGAGGGTGGTTAACCCCCGCGGCTAACAAGGATTAAATGTAAGCCGGGCCGACAGCATCCGGTCGCCTCTATCCTCGCGCCGGTATCCCCGCCGCGCGCAGAGCCGCATGAGCCTGGGCAATGGAATAGGTGCCGAAATGGAAGATCGAGGCGGCAAGCACCGCGCTGGCATGCCCCCTGGTCACACCCTCGACCAGATGTTCGAGCGTGCCGACGCCGCCCGAGGCAATCACGGGGACCGAGACGGCATCGGCAATCGTCCGGGTAAGTTCGAGATCGTAACCGGTCTGAGTGCCGTCACCGTCCATTGACGTGACGAGCAATTCGCCGGCGCCCAGTTCGGCCAGTCTGACAGCATGCGCGACGGCATCGATACCGGTGGCGCGGCGGCCGCCATGGGTGAAGATTTCCCACTTCTTTTCGCCCGCTCGTGCTGAGCCTGTCGAAGCACGGGCATCGACCGAGGCGACGATGCACTGGCTGCCCATCTTTGCCGCGATATCGGACACAACTTCGGGGCGAGAAACGGCGGCGCTATTGACGGCTACCTTGTCCGCCCCCGCCAGCAATAATTCGCGCGCATCCTCCACGGTCCGCACACCGCCGCCCACGGTGAGCGGCATGAAGCACACTTCCGCTGTGCGCCGCACCACGTCGAGCAGGGTACCGCGCGCTTCGTGGCTGGCGGTGATATCGAGGAAGCACAATTCGTCCGCTCCCGCCGCGTCATAGGCGCGCGCCTGTTCAACCGGATCGCCGGCGTCCTTGAGGTCGACGAAATTGACGCCCTTGACCACCCGGCCATTGGCGACGTCGAGACAGGGGATGACGCGGACGCGGACGGTCATCTTTTTCCAGCCTCACGGCTGGAAGCGGCACCGGCCCGCTCCCCCGCCCGGCCACCCAGCAGTAATCCCGTAGGGGTGGACGGGCGGGGGAGCGGGCCGGTGCCGCGCGAGGCGGCGGCTTTGCCGACGCCGGTCAACGCACAGACTCCGCCATCTGGATCGCCGCCGCCAGGT
>JBFWSE010000150.1:0-7845 GCA_050248535.1 Novosphingobium sp. | reverse complement strand
GCGCGCGGGGCGGGCTCCGGTCAGCAAGGTCGAATGGCCGGGGCAGGTTTCGGTCGCGGCGTGCGACTGGACGCCCGAGGGAAATACCGCGCCTTGCTGCAACCGCGCCAGACCGCCGGTGAAATGACGGCGGTATTGTGCAAACAGATCGGCGGAAAACTGATCGACCGAAATCGCCACCACCAGCGCCGGCGGCTTGGGCGGCGGCGGGGCGGCTTCATCGGCCAGGGCTGGCGTTGCGCTGGCAAGCAGCAGGGCGAAAGCGGAAAAGATGGCAAGTTGGCGCATGCTGCTTTCTTGATCTATTGTGGCTTTGCCGTCAAAGCCCCTTTGCCCCGCGCGGTCGCATTGTGCGCCGCGAGGAATATCCGGAGCCTGTGGGCCAATGCAGCGCTATCGCCTGCTGATTGCAATTGTGTGGCAGTGCCTTGCGCTGCTGCTCGCCACGCCTGCCCAGGCTACACCCAACCACATCGCCGCCGATCTGGTGGTCGAAGCCCCCACCGCGCCGGGCGGTATCGCCACTGTCGCCATCCGTATGAAACCGGAGAGCGGCTGGCACGGCTATTGGCTCAATCCGGGCGACGCCGGCCAGGGCATGACGCTGAGCTGGACGGGCCCCGCCGGAATGATGCCCGGCCCGCCGCACTATCCCGTGCCGCAAACCCTGTTGATCAGTGGTCTGATGAACCACGTTTACGAGCACGAATATGCCGTGCTCAACGACATCAAGCTTCCCGCGGATGCAAGGCCGGGCGAATCGATTTCCCTGCAGCTGACGGCCGACTGGCTGGCATGCAGCGACGAGCTATGCGTGCCCGAGCATGCGGTGCTGACAACGCTGGTGCGCGTGGCGAAGCCGGGCGAAACGCCAAAGCCCGATGCGCGCTTCGACCTGTGGCGCAGCCAGCTTCCTGCCCCGCTGGGCGCGGCCGCGCGGTTCGCAACCACTGACAAGACCCTGCGCCTGGCCATTCCGCTGCCGGCAAGCGTCCGGCTGGACAATCCGCACCTGTTCATCGCCCAGGACAGGCTGGTGGACTACGCCGCGCTGCAGCGGTTCAGCCGCTCCGGCGACATGCTGATAGCCGAATTGCCTCGCGCCAAATTCGAGCCGAAAGATCCAGAATTCGTCGCCGGTGTCCTGCGTCTTTCGCAGAAGGAGGATCTGGGCCTCAGGATCGAGGCCGAGCGCGGAACAGTGCCGCCAACCGGACAACCGCTCGAAGCGCCAACCGGCGACGCCATGTCGCTACCCTGGCTGATCCTCGCGGCGCTGGCGGGAGGCCTGCTGCTCAATGTCATGCCCTGCGTCTTCCCGATCCTCAGCCTCAAGGCGCTGAGCCTTGCCCGGGCAGGAGAAAGTGAGGCTCAGGCAAGGGCCGAGGGGCTGGCCTATACCGCCGGGGTCGTGCTGGCCTGTCTCGCGCTCGGGGCGCTGCTGCTGGTCCTGCGCGCAGCGGGCGAGGAAGTGGGCTGGGCCTTCCAGTTGCAGGAGCCATGGGTCGTGGTGCTGCTCGCGCTTCTGGCCGTGGCGATCACGGACAATCTCCTCGGGCTCTACGAAATCACTCTTCCCGGCCTGTCGCGCGCCGGATCGCCGCAGGGCGCATTCGCCACGGGACTGCTCGCGGCATTCGTCGCCACGCCTTGCACGGGGCCGTTCATGGCGGCGGCGATGGGCGCGGCACTTTTGCTGCCGGTCGCCGAAGCGCTGCTGCTGTTCGCGGCGCTGGGACTGGGCCTTGCCCTGCCCTTCCTCGCCATAGCTTTCGTGCCCGCCCTGCGCCGCCTGCTGCCGCGGCCGGGCCCGTGGATGCGCCGGTTCCGGCTGATCATGGCCGTGCCGATGGGCCTGACGGCCCTGGCGCTGCTATGGCTGTGCTGGCGGCTGGGCGGCCAGGCCTTTGCCCTGGCTGCGCTGGGCGCGGCAGTGGCGCTGGGCATTGTGCTGGTAATTGCCGGAAAGCGGCAGCGCAGCGGCAAATCGGCGCTGGTGCCGGCGCTGGCCGCCATGGCCATTGCCGTTGCCGCCGCAATCGGCGTGCCACGCCTGCAGGCCGCGCCGGACCATGCCATCGAATCGATCTTGCCCACACAGAACTTCAGCGAGGCCGCGCTCGCCAGCGCCCGCGCCTCGGGCAAGCCGGTCTTCGCCTATTTCACTGCCGACTGGTGCGTGACTTGCAAAGTCAACGAGCGTGTCGCCATCGAACGGGAGGATGTCCGCGATGCTTTTGCCCGCAAGGGCGTGATTGTGCTGCGCGGCGACTGGACCCGGCGCGATCCGGCGATCACGCGGTTCCTGCTGGCGCAGGATTCGGCCGGGGTGCCGCTTTACCTGTGGTATCCTGCCGGCGGCGGCGCGCCACGCAAGCTGGACCAGCTCCTGGCGCCCGACGCTCTCACCAGTCTCGCGAAAGAATAAGCACCTGCAAATTCTTTGCGAATTTGATTGCGATCAAAGAAACCGACACCTCGTCGCCTATTGGGGAGACATCTCCCCAACTTGAGCGGCCCGGCCACTGCCTGGCCGCTCTTCTTTTTGTCCTCAGAGCATGTCCGCGACACCCTCGAGCGCCTGCCGTAGCTTGTCCAGCGCTTGCGCCTTGAGCTGGTGGACGCGCGGAATGCTGACAGACAGCACCTGCGCGATTTCGGACAGGTTCAGTTCCTCGACGAAATAGAGCTGCACGATCAGTTGCAGGCGTTCGGGCAATTGCTTCACGGCCTCGCTTACACTTTCGCGCAGTTCCTCGTCGGCGAGGATCGAAAGACTGTCGGGGCGCTCATCGGCAAAGGCCATGTCGTGGTCGGAATAGCTCTCGTCGATCGATTCGAAATGCATCGGCTGGCTTGAAGCCCGCAAGGCGGCCAGCTCGGCGAGATCGATGCCCAGTGCTTCCGCCACTTCGGCGTCGCCCGGCTCGCGCCCCAGCTTGCCGCGCAATTCCCCCTCTGCGTCCGCGACCATCCGCCGTCGCTCCGCCGCCCCGCGCGATACCGGCAGGGCGCGGCGGATCAGATCGACCATGGCTCCGCGCACCCGGATCTTGGCATAGGCGGCAAAACCGTCCTTGGTCGGCCCGGCGTGGCGCTGGGCGCATTCGGTCAGCGCGACGAGACCGGCCTGGATGAGATCCTCGAGCTCGATCCCCGGCCGGCCGCTGCCGTGGACATGCCAGGCCAGCCGCCTCACCATGGGCATGAACCGGCGGACCCGGTCGGCGACATCGCCGGCATAGGCTCTCGAGACATTGACGGCGGCTGCGAATTGGCTGTGATCGTGTTTCATGCGGCCAGACTTTCGGCAGGTTCGGGGCTTGGCAGCCCGGGCGGTGCGGGAATGGCGCCGCCGATCACGTCGATCACTTCGATCGGCTGGGAAGGCGGCAGTTCGGAAATGGACAGGACCGAGCAGCTCGGCGCGCGCAGACGCAGCAAGGCGGCCAGCGCCCGGCGCGCGCGCGGCTGACCGGCGGCGAGGCGCCGCAAGCAAGGTGCGGCGAGTTACGGACCTGCGCCTTTGGCGAATTAAGGCAGGAGATCGGCGCGCTGGCCGCCAACGGCCTGTTCGGGCTGGACAATGCGGGGGGACAGTGCCTGGTTTCCGTCGAAGCCCCGGCCATCTTGCGGCTCATTGACCGCGCCTTTGGCGGCCGCGGCGATATTCCCGAAGAACTTCCCGCGCAGTTTCCCGTCTCCGGCGAATTGCTGATGGCAAAGCTCGAACAGCTTGAAATCGGCGCGCTTTCGGCCGTGCTTGGGGGAGCGCGCACCATCCAGCCGTGCCGCCGCGACACTAGCATCGCCCGACTCGCGCCCTTCGCCGAGACGGCGAAAATCGCTGTGACCGAAATAGAGATCGTCGAGGAAACGGCCCAATGGCGGATGCACTTCGCCATTCCGCTTGCGGCGCTGTCCGCACTTTTCGGCAAGGCAGGATCGTCGCCCGCCCGCCGCCGCATGCCCGGCGAAACACCGCTGTCGATCGATGCGCCGTTCGACGATGTGCCGCTGCCCCTGCACGCCGTGCTGGTCGATATGCGCATGCCGGTTTCGAAACTGGCGGAGCTGGTTCCGGGCCAGGTGTTGCCGGTTCCGGTAGCGCGCAGCGTGCCCTTGCGCACGGGCGAGCGCACCATTGCCCATGGCGCCATCGGCACCATGGAAGACCGCGTCGCGGTTCGCATTACCCAGACTTTCCAGCAACAGGAATCCACCCAATGACACTGCAACCGCGAGGACTCGATTTTCTCCAGGACGTCGAAGTCCGCCTGACGGTCGAGCTCGGACAGGCCCAGATGAAGCTTAAGGACGTCCTCACGCTCGGCGAGGAAAGTGTGGTGGTGCTCGACCGGCTGACCGACGAGCTGCTCGACGTACTGGTCAACGGCAAACCGGTGGCCAAGGGCGAAGTGATTGCCGAGGGCAACCGCTTCGGCCTGCGCATCGTCGAAGTGCTGGGCGCGGCAAGGCCCGCGGCCGGTGCCGGGGAGCCTGATTGATGCTGTGGTATGTGCTCAAATTGCTGGTGCTGCTGCCGCTGATCGGACTGCTTGCCTGGGGCAGTCTGCGGCTGGCGCAGAGGATGCAGCAGAAAGTCCAGGGCAACGGCACAAGGCGCTCGGTGCATGTCGTCGAGACCTTGATGCTCTCGCCGGGACAGAAGCTTGCCGTGATCGAATTCCACGACCGCGAAATTCTGGTTTCGGCCACGCGCAATGGACTTGTCCGGCTGGCGGAAGCCCCGGCGCGGGAGGCGCTGCCGTGAGCGCGATCGATCTGTTGGCCGCCGCAGCCGCTGCCGCGCCCTCCTCCGGCGCCATCCCCGGCGCGCTCGACCGCGCCTTTGCCTCGATGAATGGCGGCCAGGCCAGCGGGCTCAGCATGTCGCTGCAACTGCTGTTGCTGATGGGCCTGCTGACCATCCTGCCCAGCCTGATCCTGATGATGACCAGCTTCACCCGGATCTTGGTGGTGCTCTCGATCCTGCGCCAGGCGATCGGCCTGCAGCAATCGCCGCCCAATCAGGTGCTGATCGGCTTGTCGCTGTTTCTCTCGCTGTTCGTCATGGCCCCGACGCTTGAAAAAGTGAACGCAAACGCCATCGTCCCTTATGCCGCCGGCACGATCAATGCCGAACAGGCGATCAAGGCCGGGGGGCAGGAATTCCATGGCTTCATGATGCGCCAGACCCGCGCGCACGACCTGGCCATGTTCGCCGGCATGGCGAATGCGCCGAAATTCGCGCGGAGCCAGGATGTGCCGTTCTCGATCCTGCTGCCGGCCTTCGTCACCAGCGAGCTCAAGACCGCATTCCAGATTGGCTTCATGCTGTTCCTGCCGTTTCTGGTGATCGATCTGGTGGTCTCCTCGGTACTGATGAGCCTGGGCATGATGATGATGTCGCCGACCATCGTTTCGCTGCCGTTCAAGCTCCTGCTCTTTGTGCTGGTCGACGGCTGGGCGCTGTTGATGGGCTCGCTGGCGGCGAGTTTTGGGTGATGGGCGAAGCTTGCCCAACATCCTTCGACAGGCTCAGGATGAGCGGAGTTGGAAGGAAGAACCATTCACAATGTCCGCTCAGGCTGAGCTTGTCGAAGCCCGCGCGCAAGGGGTGCAGTCATGGATGACACCGCCGCCCTTCTCGCCCTCGCCGATCGCATGCTCTGGGTGACGGCGCTCGCCGCCGCGCCAGTGCTGCTGGCAACTCTTGCGATCGGCCTTGCCGTCGGTATCGTCCAGGCGGCGACGTCGGTCAACGAACAGACGCTGACATTTGTGCCAAAACTGGCCGTCACGGCTCTGGTACTGGTCGTGCTGGGCGCATCGATCATCGGCCTTGTCGCCGATTTCACGCGCGAGATTTTCGCCGCGATTTCCGGGATTACCCGGTGATCGCCCTCAATTTCGGCTTTGGCCCGCTCGAACACGAATTCTGGCGGCTGATGTTCGCCATGACGCGCATCGGCGCCGCGATGCTGGCCGCGCCTTTCTTCGGTGCGGGCAACGTGCCGCCGCAAGTGCGCGTGATAGCCACGGGGGCGATCGCCGTGCTGGTCTGCGCCTGGACGCCGATTGCCGCGCCGCCAGCCATGCTGTCGCTTCAGGGCCTGATGCTAGTGCTGGGCGAAGTGCTGGTCGGCCTTTCGCTGGGCTTCGTATTGCAACTGGCTTTCGCCGCACCGGTCATCGGCGCCGAAATGATCGGCGGCGCCATGGGCATGGCCATGGCGACCTCGGTCGATCCGCACAGCGGCGCACATTCGCCGGCGCTGGGGCAATATTTCGCGGTCGTGCTGACTCTGGTCTTCTTCGCCAGCGGCGGGCATCTGCAATGGATCGCGCTGGTTCTGGAAAGCTACCGCAGCTTCCCGCCGGGCGAGACCTGGGTCATGGCCGCTCGCGCGCCCGACATCGCCGCTTTCGGCACGCAGATGCTGGCGACTGCCGTAGCCATCGCCCTGCCGGTCACGCTGGTGCTGCTGCTGGTCCAGATTCTCACAGGCGTGCTCGGCCGCTCCGCCCCGGCGCTCAATCTCTTCGCGCTGGGGCTTCCTGCGGGTATCGTCGCGGGGCTGGCCGCGCTGATACTTTCCGCTCCCCTGTTCACCGACATTCTGAGCGAAGTTTCGGCCCAGGCTATCGCCGCAACAAAGAGCATTGCCCTGCGATGAGCGAAGACGCCGGCGAAAAGACTTTTGCACCAAGCGCCAAGCGCCGCCGCGACGCCGCGCAAAAAGGCGATGTGCTGCGTTCGCGCGAACTGGGCGCGGCCGCATCGATCCTGGCAGGTGCCGCTAGCCTCAAGCTGGCGGGTCCATGGGTGATCGACAGCATGTCGCAAAGCATGCGCCACGCCATGATCTGGGACCGCACGGCCATCGACCAGTTTTCGCCAGGGCCGCTGCTGCTGGCGGCGCTGGAGCTGGCGTTGCCGCCGGTGCTGCTGCTGGGGCTTGTCGCACTCATGGCCTCGCTGGTCTCGCAGCTCGGCTTTGGCGAAGGGCGGTGGGTTCCCGGAAACATGGCCCCCAAGGCCTCCCGGATCAATCCGCTATCCGGCTTCAAGCGAATGTTTGGCGCAAGCGGCTGGATCGAGGCAGGCAAGGGCCTGCTCAAGGTCGGCCTGCTGGGCGCCATGGCCTGGTTCTGGGCGCGCGGCCAGTATGAGGAATTGCTCGGGCTGGGCCGGTCCGATCTGCACAGCGCATTGCTGCGAGGCTGGGACGCTATCGTCTCGCTCTTGTTTATGCTGGCCTCGGGCCTCGTCATTATCGCCCTTATCGACTTCCCGGTGCAGTGGCTGCGCCGCATTATGCGCCTGAAAATGAGCCAGCAGGAAGTACGCGACGAGCAGAAGGAAGCCGAAGGCTCGCCCGAACGCCGCGCCGCGATCCGGCAGCGCCAGCGGCAGATCGCCATGGGCGGCGTCGCTTCGGCCATGCGCGAGGCGCAATTCGTCATCACCAATCCCACCCATTTCGCCGTGGCCATGACCTATGACCCGGCGAAAGCCTCCGCCCCCATAGTCCTGGCCAAGGGGCGCGGCGACAAGGCGCTGGCTATGCGCGAACTGGCGTGCGAACTGGACGTGCCGTTGCTCGAATATCCCGCCCTCGCCCGCTCGGTCTATTACACCACGCGCGAGCGGCAGGTGATCCGCGAAGAGCTCTATGCCGCTGTCGCCAGCGTGCTGGCCTTCGTGCTGTCGCAGAAGCGCGGCGAGCACGTGCAAAGGCCCTGGATCGACGTGCCAGTGCATATGCGGTTCGATGCCGAAGGGCGGCTCGATCCCCAGGCTGCGGCTTAAGAAAGGGCGGCGGGCGCCGTTCTTTCGAC
>JBFWSE010000149.1:0-8053 GCA_050248535.1 Novosphingobium sp. | reverse complement strand
ACACCATGCCGCCGCGATCTCTATCATCCAAGTGACTCCCGCCTATCCGCCCCCGGCCCAGCGGCGCCTGATCATGGGCTTCGCGCTGGCCGCAGGCTTCATGACTCAGCTCGATGCGACTATCGCCAATGTCGCGCTGCCGCATATGCAGGCAAGCACGTCCGCCTCGCGCGAGCAGATCGGCTGGGTGCTGACCAGCTACATCATCATGGCGGCGATCTTCACCCCGCTTTCGGGCTGGCTCGCCTCGCGCTTTGGCAAGAAACGCGTGCTGGTGCTTTCGGTCGCGGGCTTCACGATTGCCTCTTTCCTGTGCGGTCTTGCCACCAATTTCGGCCAGCTGGTCGGCTTTCGTCTGTTGCAGGGCATGCTCGGCGCGGCGCTACTGCCGCTGACGCAGGCGACGATGATCGATATCAACCCGCCCGAGCGGCACGGCCCCGCCATGGCGATCTGGGGTATGGGCGCGGTGCTTGGGCCGATCCTGGGACCGGTACTGGGCGGCCTCCTTACCGAATACCTCAACTGGCGCTGGGTGTTTTTCATCAATGTGCCGGTTGGCGTCATCGCCTTCCTCGGGCTGATCGCCGTCATGGAAGAGACCGATCACGGCAAACGCGCGCGTTTCGATATGATCGGCTTTGCCTCGCTGGCAGTGGCCGTGGGCGCTTTCCAGCTGATGCTCGACCGGGGCCAGTTGCTGGACTGGTTCGATTCGACCGAAATATGGATAGAAGCGCTGGCAGCCGGGTTTTCGTTCTACCTCTTCCTGGTGCATTCACTGACCACCAGGAATCCATTCGTCGATCCGCGCATCTTTGCCGACCGCAATTACCTGTTCGGATCGATCTTCGGCTTCTCGCTGGGGCTGGTGGCATTCGGCGTCATGGCGATTTCGGCGCTGATGCTGGCCAATCTGATGAATTATCCAATCGTCACGGTCGGCATGGTGCTTGCCCCGCGCGGACTTGGCACCATGGCCATGATGCTGCTCGCCGGCCGCATGGTCATGCACGTCGATTTGCGTCACATGCTGTTTGCGGGAATGGTATGCCTTTCGGTTTCGAATTTTATCATGGCCGGTTCCTCGCTCCAGATGGATAGCTGGCTGATCATGTCTTCAGGAGTCATCCAGGGTGTCGGCGTCGGGCTGATGTTCGTGCCGATCACGTCGGTAATCTTCGCCACACTCGAACCGCGCTATCGCTATGAAGGCGCGGCGCTCAATTCGCTGATCCGCAATCTGGGCGGTGCGGTGGGCATTTCGATCCTGCAGACCCTGTCGATCCGCGGCGAGGCCGTGGCCCATTCGCAACTGGTGGAGCATGTCAGGCCCGATGCGCTCGCGCTGGCCTGGAAGATGCCCTGGCTGGAATTCGCGACCAACCGCGATCTCACGCTGCTCGAAATCGAAGTGGGGCGGCAGGCGCTGATGATGTCCTACGTCAACGCCTTCTGGCTGCTGGCCATCGCCTGCGCCGCGCTTGCCCCGCTCACTCTGTTCGTAAAGCCCTTGCGCGTGAAGTAAGTCAGCGGCCGAAGCCGGTTGCCATATCCTCGGCCAGGTCCTCGCGGCAGATGCGTTGATATTCCTCGCGGTTCTGGACGATCCACAGGAAGCCCTGCATATCGTCCGGCTCCACGGCCTGTTCAAAACGCAGCCCGCACAGGTCTCCGCGCGACCACATGACCACGGCATAGATACGCAGCAAGTGAAAGCACAGAATGGCAGTCGCGCCCTTGGCCAGCGGCTGCTCCACGCGAATGCAGGCGCCGGTGGACGACACGTTCTCGAGCGTGCAACCGCAGCGCTCATGCGTGAGAATCAGCGACGCAGGCAGCCCGAGCCGCAAGCGGTTGAACGTCCGCTGGCCTTGCTGAACAGGTGATCGCGCCGCTAGTCCCATAATGCGCAATGTGCCGGAAAATGGTTAGCAATCCCTTGACCGGCGCTTGCGCAGCCACAACACCGACCAATCGCCGCATGTCATGCGCGCGGCCAGCCGCAGCCCCTGGCGCCGGTAGGAGGCGCGGACCCGGCTCTCCTGCGACGCCAGCAGACCGGACAACAGCAAGCTTCCGCCCGGCGAGAGAGAGGTGGCGAAGTCTGGGGCCAGTTCAATCAGCGGCCCGGCGAGGATGTTGGCCATGACAAGATCGTAAGGGCCGCGCGCCTCGATCAGCGGGCTGTCTATGCCCGCCGCCACTGTCATGGTCAGCGCCCCGCGCGCCGCGCCCAGGGGGATGCCGTTGGCCCGGGCATTGCTCTCGACGACATTCACACAGACCGGATCGATGTCGCTCGCCGTCGCCAGCGCGCGGGGCCACAGATGCAGCGCGGCAAAGGCGAGCAGGCCGGTGCCCGTGCCCACATCGGCCAGGTTGCGCACCACGAGCCCGCGCGCTTTCATGTGGCACAGCATCGCAAGGCAGCCCGATGTCGTCGCATGGTGTCCGGTGCCGAAGGCCTGGCTCGCGGGAATGACGAATTCTTGCAGGGCCGGATCAATGCAATGCGGATGATCGGGCGTGCGGACATGGAAGCACCCGGCGCGAACAGGCTCGATATGTTGCTGGCTCTCGGTCACCCAGTCGGCATCGGGGAGTTGCTCGACAACCACGGGCGGCACATGCGGCTGAAACAGAGCGGCGACAGCGGCCATATCTGCCTTGCGCGGTTTCCTTGGCAGGTAGGCTTCCAGACGCCATTCTTCTGGCCGGTCGTCGGCGAGCTCGCTGCCAACGAGCACGATATCCGGGTCCCAGTCGAACATTTCCTCATGCGCAAGCAAGGCTGCCTCGATGACGTCGCGCGGAGCAAGCGCTGTGATTTTCCAGCTTTGGTCAGCCATGGCTCAGCGCGCTGCCAGACCCAGGCTGCCCGGCATCAGCCGCGCGCGCAGGGCGTTCTGGGTGTAGATCACCCCGTGCATTTGCCCGACCAGGATCGGCAGCTCGATCAGCTGTCTGTCGTCGAGGTGCCGGGCGAGAACGCCCCAAGTCTCGTCCGAAATGGTCGATGTCTCCTGCAATTCCTCGACCGCGCGCAGCACGGCGCGATCGAGTTCGTCCCAGCCGGGCGCAGAGGAACCCGCGATGATCGCTTCGATATCCTCGGGCGAAAAACCGCAGGACTTTTGCGCCAGTTGCGAATGGTGGCCCCAAACGTAGCCGCCCTGGCACAGCCAGGCGGTGCGCAACAGCACCAGCTCGGTAAGGCGAAACGGCAACGCCCCGGCGAACAGCGCGGCGGATAGATCGGCCTGGCGCTGGAACAGTGTGCGGTGGCGCAGCATGGTGGCGATGAATTCGGGAACATCCTGTCGCGAGGGCAACGCCTGCGCCTGCATCACCGCGGCAATGACGTCCATCGCGTCGTCGCTGAGTTCTTCGGGGGAGAGCGGGGCAATGCGGGGTTCGGGTTCGGTCATCCAGGCAGGCTTAGCGCCGCTTGCGCCTTTGCGCGATCCCAAACGCACCGCACCGCTTGCGCCCGCCCCCATTTTGGCTAAGGGAACCCCATCCACTCCAAGGGGACCGCACTCATGGCCGCACCTGGCAGCCGCCCGCTTTCGCCGCATCTGACCATCTGGCGCTGGGGGCCGGCGATGTTCACCTCGATCATGCACCGCGTCACCGGAAACGGTCTTGCGGTCGTCGGCCTCGGCACACTGTTGTGCTGGCTGGGCACCTTGGCCGCCGGGCCGGATGCCTATGCGAGGTTCCACGAACAGGCGTCGAGCTGGTATGGCATGGTGATCCTGGTCGGGCTGACCTGGGCTTTCTTCAACCATGTGTGCTCCGGCCTGCGCCACTTCGTGCTCGATACGGGTGCGGGCTTCGAGCTCAAGACGAACGCCATGTGGTCGGTGCTCTCGCCGCTGCTCGCCATCATCTTCACCGCCGGCTTCTGGGCCGCGGTCTACCTGCTCTGAAAGGCCCGGATCATGGGTAACGGAACTTCCATCGGCCGCGTCCGCGCGCTGGGATCGGCGCATGGCGGCACGCATCACTGGCTGGTGCAGCGCTTCACCGCAATCGGCAATCTGGTGCTGGGCGTCTGGCTGCTCGCTTCACTGCTGATGCTGCCGAACATGAGCTATACGACGGTGCACGAATGGATCGCCCGGCCGGTTCCGGCCTGCGCCATGGCGCTGCTGGTGGTCAGCACGTTCTGGCACGCGCGGCTGGGCATGCAGGTGGCGCTGGAGGACTATGTCCACACCCCCGCCAACAAGTTCGCCTGCCTCGTGTTGCTCAATCTCACCACATTCGGCGGAGCCGCCTTCGGTCTGTTCTGCATTGTCCGCCTCGCGCTGGGAGGCGCTGCCTGATGTCCGCTCCGGCTTACAAGATCATCGATCACACCTATGACACTGTCGTCGTCGGCGCCGGCGGCTCGGGCCTGCGCGCCACCATGGGCAGCGCCGAGGCGAGCCTCAAGACGGCCTGCATCACCAAGGTGTTCCCCACCCGCAGCCACACGGTTGCGGCGCAGGGCGGCATTGCCGCCAGCCTGACCAACAACACCCCCGATCACTGGACCTGGCACATGTTCGACACCGTCAAGGGGTCGGACTGGCTGGGCGATCAGGACGCGATCGAATACATGGTGCGCGAGGCCCCGGCGGCGGTTTACGAGCTGGAGCACGCCGGCGTGCCCTTCAGCCGCAATGCCGACGGCACGATCTATCAGCGCCCGTTTGGCGGCCACATGCAGAACATGGGCGAAGGCCCCCCGGTGCAGCGCACCTGCGCCGCGGCCGACCGCACCGGCCACGCCATGCTGCATGCGCTCTACCAGCAGAGCCTGAAGTACGCCGCAGACTTCTTCATCGAATACTTCGCCATCGACCTGATCATGGAAGATGGCGAGTGCCGCGGCGTGATCGCACTGTGCATGGATGACGGCTCGATCCACCGCTTCCGTTCCAAGGCCGTGGTGCTGGCGACCGGCGGCTATGGCCGCTGCTATTTCACCGCCACTTCGGCCCACACCTGCACCGGCGACGGCGGCGGCATGGTTCTGCGCGCCGGGCTGCCCTTGCAGGACATGGAATTCGTCCAGTTCCACCCGACCGGCATCTACGGCGCGGGCGTACTGATCACCGAGGGGGCACGCGGCGAAGGCGGCTATCTCACCAACTCCGAAGGCGAGCGCTTCATGGAGCGCTATGCACCCAGCGCCAAGGACCTCGCCAGCCGCGATGTCGTCAGCCGTTCGATGGCTATGGAAATCCGCGAGGGCCGCGGCGTCGGTCCGAACAAGGACTACATCTACCTCCACCTCGATCACATCGCCCCCGATGTGCTGGCCGAGCGCCTGCCCGGCATCACCGAGAGCGGCAAGATCTTCGCCGGGGTCGATCTCACCCGCCAGCCGCTCCCCGTGGTGCCCACCGTGCACTACAACATGGGCGGCATCCCGACGAACTATCACGGCGAAGTCGTCACCATCGGCGCGGACGGCGACCCCGAAACGGTGGTCCCCGGCCTGTTCGCGGTGGGCGAGGCGGCCTGCGTTTCGGTCCACGGCGCCAATCGCCTGGGCTCCAACTCGCTGATCGACCTCGTCGTCTTCGGCCGCGCCGCCGGCCACCGGCTCAAGGAGCTGATCCAGCCCGGCACGGCGCACGCCGAACTGCCCAAGGATTCGGCCGATCTCGCGCTGACCCGGCTCGACCATTTCCGCCAGGCCAAGGGCGGCTCGCCGACGGCGCAGGTCCGCCTCGAAATGCAGCGCACCATGACCGCCCACGCCGCCGTCTTCCGCACCGACGAGCTGATGGTCGAAGGCAAGGACAAGCTGGCCAAGTGCTATGAGCGGATGCAGGACATCCATGTTTCCGACCCTGGCCTGATCTGGAATTCGGACCTTGTCGAGACCATGGAGCTCGACAACCTGATCAGCCAGGCGACCGTGACATTGCACGGCGCGCAAAACCGCAAGGAATCGCGCGGGGCGCATGCCCACGAGGACTTCCCCGACCGCGACGACAAGAACTGGATGAAGCACACCGCTGCCTGGTTCGAAGGCTGGGGCGGCAAGGGCGGGGCGGTGAAGATCGACTACCGCCCGGTGCACGAGTTCACGCTGACGGACGATGTGGAGTATATCAAGCCCAAGAAGCGGGTGTATTGAGCGGCATAGCCGCCGCTTGCCGGGTTTCGCCGCAAGGATTAGTATTGGCCGATGACCAAGCCATCGGCCATCTCCAGTCACAGCGCCGCAATCAGGCGCCTGGCCACTCGCCATCGTGCCGCCAATCCGCGCCTGTTCGGTTCGGTGCTGCATGGTGCCGCGACGGCGGATAGCGATATCGATATCCTGGTCGATGCCTTGCCGGGCGCGACACTGTTCGATCTGGGCGGGCTCCAACTCGCGCTCGAAGAACTGCTGGGCAGGCCGGTGGATTTGCTGACGCCGCAAGACCTGCCACCTCGCTTCCGCGAAAAGGTGCTGGCCGAAGCCCAGCCCGTATGGGCCTCCCTTCGGCCGGCGAACTGCTCGAACACATCCTTGAGTCAGCGACCCTGTCGATCTCTTACGTCGAAGGCCTGAGCAAAGAGGATTTCCTCGCCGACAAGCGCACGCAGCAGGCCGTGATTCTCAATGTCATAGTCATCGGCGAGGCGGCAACCAGGCTGATGGACCACCATCCGGCGACCATCGCCGCCTTGCCGCAGATCGAATGGCGTTCAATGCGCGGCATGCGCAACCGCATTGCCAATGGCTATTACGACATCAACCTTGAGGTGGTGTGGGAGACTGTTTCGGTGGCTCTGCCGGAGTTGATTGACTTAATTGACGGGGGAGGAAGGGGTTGAGTTTGGGCGTAATTGCATCTGGCCTCGCGACTGGAGGGTAAAGTGAAAGATAATATCATATTTAATAATTTTCTCCAGCGCATTAAGTTATCTACCACGCTCCGATTGATACTTCTTGTTTGGGGAATATTCCTCTCTGTGGGCATAGTCATATTGTATTTTACCCACAAAGAGACAGACGGCGTAGATTACCGATCAGTTTGCTTTGATGGTACAGTCACCATTAGTATTGGAGAAGGCACTTGCGCGCATCATGGCGGAGTGCATCATTATGTTCCCCAAGAGGAACAGTCGAGCCAAGTCCGTAAAGTCGGGAAAGCGCTGGATGACTTGGAGTTGCATTGATAGGCATAATTGACCCTAAGTTCACTCTTCCTCCCGCCAGGTCTCCACCTTCAAATGCCGCCCCGGATCGCGCTGAACGTGGAGCACTTTGAGCACTTCGACATGCTCTTTCGAGGCCAGATAGTAGATATGGTGCATGCCGCTGCGCTTGCGGCGCAGGCCGGGGTGGACATCGTCGTACAGCGGATAACGCAGTGCACCAGTCGCCAGCTGCTCGATAGCCCGTCTCATTTCGACGACATATTTTCTGGCCTGTTCGTGGCCCCATTGTCCGATGGTGTAGTCGGAAACCTCTTCGATGTCAGCCTCGGCCTCGGGCCGGAGAATGACGTCACGCATCGGTTTCAGGGCCGAACTTGCGCTCCATGAAGGCATCCCAATCGAACGGTCGCGCAGGCCCGCTATCCAGCGATTTCTGGATCATCGCCCGCAGCGCCTCGATCCGCGCATCTTCCGCCATATATTGCCGCATCGCCTCGCGCACGACTTCGCTGGTCGAGCCGAACTCGCCGCTCTCGACCTTGCGGCGGGCGAAATCAGTGAAGGGTTTGCCCAGGGCGATCGAGGTGTTCTTGGCTGCCATTCATGGAGATTACCAAATATTGGTAATTAGCGCAAACGGTTTGGCCAATACGCGATGAAAACTCAATTTCCCCCTCCTCTTTAGAGGAGGGGTTGGGGTGGTGGCGATGCCGCAGGCATCGCTGCTCGCATCCGCGACCTTGCGCCAGGCCAGCCACCACCCGGCTGCGACTAGACTCTGTTTCACTTAGATTGAAGCATAGCCGCTGTTTCTGAGATAGTTTGCGCATTCGTGTGGCGGGAAGGCATCGAGTAGCTGGCCGATGCGTTGCCATGTGGCCTCGACGGTGCGTTCTGC
>JBFWSE010000148.1:0-8085 GCA_050248535.1 Novosphingobium sp. | reverse complement strand
TCCGATCTCAATCTCGATGCCGCCATGGCGGCAGGCGTGCCGCTCGTGGTCGGCACAACCGGCCTGGAAGAACGCCACCACTGGCTGATCGACAGCGCCTCGCAGCATGTGGCTGTCTTGCAAACCGGCAATACCTCGCTGGGCGTCACCATGCTGGCCTGGCTGGTGCGCGAGGCGGCGGGCCGGCTGGGCGAGGACTGGGACGTCGAGATCGTTGAAACCCATCACCGGCACAAAGTCGATGCGCCTTCGGGCACGGCCCTGTTGCTGGGTGAGGCCGCAGCGGCGGGGCGGGGGATAAGCCTTGCCGAAAACAGCGCGCGCGGCCGCGACGGCATCACCGGCGCGCGCACAACGGGCAGCATCGGCTTTGCTTCCCTGCGCGGCGGCGAGATCGCCGGCGATCACACGGTGCATTTCCTCTCCGACAACGAACATCTGTCGCTGCGTCACCACGCCGAAAACCGCCTGATTTTCGCCAAGGGGGCAGTGCGGGCGGCGCAGTGGCTGATCGGCAAACGGCCCGGGCGCTACGGCATGCCCGAGGTATTGGGACTCTGACCATGACGCTGCGGGCCAGAGCCTATTATCAGCTGTACCCCGACCGCGGCGGCGCAAATCGCTCGACGCTGCTCAACCGCCTGCTGGTCTTTGCCATCATAGCAGCCATCACGGTTTCGGTGCTTGCGACCGAACCGGAGCTCACCGCCCGCGCGCCACTGGCTTTCGAAATTCTCGAGGATCTGTTCGGCGTGATTTTCCTCGCCGAATATTCCGCGCGGCTATGGACCGCGGCCGAACGGCCCGGCGAAGGCACTGCCATGCAAAAGCGGTTGCGCTACGCCCTGACGCCATTGGCCATTATCGATCTGATCGTGGTCGTGGTTACACTTACTCCACTGTTTATCGCGGATGCGACTGTTCTAAGGCTATTGCGGTTGTTGCGGCTGATCATGCTGGCGAAATTCGGGCGTTTCTCGCGCGCCTTTCGCGAAATCGGCGAGGCAATGCATGAGCGGCGATACGAATTGCTGGTAACTGCCGCCCTGGCAGGATTCCTGCTCCTGTTTGGCGCCACTGCGCTCTATCTGGTCGAAGGAGATATCCAGCCCGACAAGTTCGGCTCGATCCCCCGCGCGCTTTGGTGGTCGATCATCACCCTGACAACCGTCGGATATGGAGACGTATCGCCCATTACGCCGCTCGATAAATTTCTCGCCGCAATCGTCGCCCTGGCGGGAATAGGCATGGTCGCCATGCCTACCGGCATCATGGCGGCCGCTTTCACCGATGCCATGCAGGAATGGCGCAAGGAGCATCCCGAAGACGACCACGGCCGCAATGACGCGTGACCAGATCTTCGAATTTTTCCGCCGTCTCGCCGAAGCCAATCCTTCGCCCGAGACCGAGCTGGAGTATGGCAATACCTACCAGTTGCTGGTGGCCGTGGTCCTCTCCGCACAGGCGACCGATGTCGGCGTCAACAAGGCGACCAAAGCCCTTTTCCGCACGATCAAGACACCCGCGCAAATGGTTGAGCTGGGCGAGGAAGGCCTCAAGCAGCACATCAAGACCATCGGGCTGTTCAACGCCAAGGCCAAGAATGTCATCGCCCTGTCGGAAATCCTGACCCGGGACTTCGGCGGCGAAGTGCCCGCCGACCGCGACACGCTCACCACCCTGCCCGGCGTCGGCCGCAAGACCGCCAATGTGGTGATGAATTGCGCCTTCGGGGCCGAGACTTTCGCCGTCGATACGCACATCTTTCGCGTCGGCAACCGCACGGGCCTGGCCAGAGGCAAGACGCCGCTGGCTGTCGAAAAACAGCTCGAAAAAAAGGTGCCCCAACCCTTCCGCCAGGGTGCGCATCACTGGCTGATCCTGCACGGCCGCTATGTCTGCAAGGCGCGCACGCCTGAATGCTGGCGCTGCCCGGTGGTTGAATTGTGCAGCTACAAGTCCAAGATAGAGGAACGCGGCAAGAAGCCTTCCAGCGGAAGCGGGGGCCGGATCGGCAAGGCACGCCGCCGAAAAGGAGAAGCGCCATGACGCCTCGTAACCTGCTTTGCCTCGCCATTGCTCCGCTTGCCCTTGCGGCCTGCACACAGGAACGCCCCGATGATCGCCCGGCCGTATCGCCAGCCGCGCGCGTGACCGGTCCCGCCGTAAATTGCGTTCCGATAACGCGGCTGGGCGAATCGCGCATTCGCGACGACTGGACCATCGATTTCATGCGCGACAGCAAGCGTGGCTGGCGGAACGTGCTGCCCAATCGGTGCAGCGGCCTCAAGTCCGCCGATGCCTTTACCCACAAGACATCGCTCAGCCAGTTGTGCAGCACCGATATCATCCACGTGCTCGACCGGATCGGCAACGATTTGCGCAAGGGCGCGGGATGCGGGCTGGGCCAGTTCATCCCGATCGAACTGGAGAAGTAAGAACTAAGCCTTGCTTCGCGCCGAGATGACCGTTGCGGCGACCAGATCGCCGATTACGTTAAGCGTCGTGCGGCACATATCGAGGAAGCGGTCCACACCCAGGATCAGGCCGATGCCAGCGGGTGGCACGCCGACTCCGCCCAGGATCAGCGCAATGACCGGCAGCGAGCCTGCCGGCACGCCTGCCGTGCCAATGCCGGCGAGGATGCAGACCAGCATGACGAAGAGCTGATCGGCCAGCGACAGATCGACGCCAAAGAACTGGGCGAGGAACAGCACGGTCACGCCTTCGAACATGGCCGTGCCGTTCTGATTCGCTGTCGCGCCGATCGTCAGCACGAAGCGGGAAATTTTCGGCGGCAGTTTCAGCCGGTCTTCGGCCACTCTCAAGGCCGTTGGCAAAGAGGCATTGGACGAAGAGGTCGAGAAGGCCATGACCAGCGCTTCCTGCGTCTCGCGGAAGAAGGCCACAGGGTTCTTTCGCGCGACAAATGCAAGAATCGCCGGAAATACGCCGAACATCTGGATCGCCAGCGCCAAGAGGACAACGCCGACATAGGCCGCCAACTTGATCAGCAATTCCCACCCGAATTGCGAGGCGAGATTGAACATGAAGCAGAAGACAGCGAACGGCGCGAGCTGGATCACGAGACCAATCAACTTCATCGAAACCTCAAAGACACCCTCGATTGCGTGCTTGAGTGTTTCGGTGCGCTGGGTCTGGACCAGCAACAGGCCGATCCCGAAAAACAGCGCGAAAAACATGACTGCCAGAATATCGTTATCGCTCATCGCGGCGATGACATTACTCGGCACCAGGCCGATGACGGCATCGACGCCGGTCTTTGCCGTCTGCGATTTTTCGATGATTCCGGCCGCGCCTTCCTGGGCATTGCCGATCATGGCATTGGCGACGACCGGATCGACACCCGCTCCCGGCTTCAGCACATTGACGACGGCAAGGCTGACGGCAACGGCAATCGAGGATACCACTACCGTATAGACCAGCGTCTGCAGCCCGACTGTCCTGAGCGCCCTGATTTCCCCCATCTCCGCAATGCCGACGACCAGCGCAGAAAACAGCAGGGGCAGCACGAGCATGAACAGCAGCCGCAGGAAAACCTGCCCGATGGGCGTGGTGACATATTTGACCACGGGCGCCAGCCATGCCGCATCGGGGGCGGTTGCATAGACAATCAGGCCGGCAATCAGGCCCAGAGCAAAGCCGATCAGCACGCGCCATTGCAGCTTGCTCTCACCGGGCGAGGCCTTTGCCGTTGCTATCTCGGTCATTTGTTGTCTCCCTGTCGGGGCCATTCACCCCTTGAGCGCCGCCTCGGCAATCAGGCGATAGATCCGCGCCAGCACTTCGAGATCGGCCATGGCCACGGCCTCGTCGCGCTTGTGCATGGTGGCATTGGGCGGGCCGAACTCGATGACCGGACACAGATGGCAAAGGAACCGCGCGTCCGATGTGCCGCCCGTTGTCGAGGCCTCGGTCACCAGACCCGTTTCCGCTTCGATGGCGGCACTGACCACTTCGGTTAGAATTCCGGGTTGGGTGAGAAACGCCTCGCCCGAGATGTCGGCACGCGCCGTGCCGCCATGGCGCCCGGCAATATCCGTAACCAGCCGCACCAGGCTCGCACCCGTGTGACGATCGTTGAACCGGATCGAAATCCGCGCGCGCGCCACTGGCGGTATGACGTTTGTGACCGGATTGCCGATGGAAATATCGGTGATCTCGAGGTTCGAGGGCTGGAACCATTCGGTGCCTTCATCGAGCACCAGCGCATCGAGCTCCGCCAGCATGGCGACCAGCCTGGGCACCGGGTTGTCCGCCAGGTGCGGATAGGCGACATGGCCTTCGCGCCCTTCCACTTCGAGCCACACGTTGAGCGATCCGCGCCGCCCGATCTTGATCGTGTCGCCCAACCTATTGGCCGACGTCGGCTCGCCGACCAGGCACAAGTCAGGGATCGCCCCGACGGCCTTCATATGTTCGATCAGCGCCACGGTGCCATATTTGGCAGGCCCCTCCTCATCGCCAGTGATGACGAAGCTGATCGTGCCAGCCGTCCGCGGAATATCGCGAACCGCATCAACCATGGCCGCGATCGAGCCTTTCATGTCGACCGCGCCACGCCCATGGAGCAAATCCCCGCGCCGGTCCGGCACAAATGGATCGCTGGCCCAGCCCTCGCCCGGCGGCACGACGTCGAGGTGTCCGGCAAATGCGAAATGCCGCGATCCTTCCGGGCCTTTCCGTATCGCAAAGAGATTCTCGACCGGCCCTTCGGGCGGCATGCCCGAAATGGCGCGGTGAATATCGAACCCCAACGGCGCCAGCGCCGTTTCCAGGCAATCGAACACCGCGCCCACGGCCGGTGTCACGCTGGGGCAGGCAATCAAGGCCTCGGTCAGGCTGACGACATCGATGGCTTGGGTCATGACCCGCAATCGCATATGGTCTGAACCGCCGCGATACAAGCCGGAGCGCCTCGTCATGCCCAAACTCGATCTCGATGCCATCGCCCAGACCAACTCCACTGGTTACCCGGCACCGTTCGATGCCGAAGTTCAAGGCCGCTGGTATCGCCGCCTCGCGCCCGCATCGGGGCTGACGGAATTCGGCGCGAGCCATGTGGTATTAAAGCCGGGCGCCTGGTCATCGCAGCGCCATTGGCACGATACGGAAGACGAACTGCTGGTGATGCTGTCTGGCGAGGCCGTTTTGATCGAAGACAACGGGCGAACCACTCTACGGCCGGGCGATATCTGCGCCTGGCCTCAAGGCAATACCAATGGCCATCATCTGATCAACGAGAGCGAAAGCGATTGCAGCTTTGTCGTCATCAGCGGGGGCACACGCAGCAATGGCGGCTATTCCGACATCGACATGATCTTCACGCCAGACAGCTACCTGCACAAGGATGGTACGCCCTACCCAACGCAGCGATTGCCCTAACCCTTCGCCGGTTCCTCGAACTGCTCGATCACCCATTCCTCGGCCTCGGCGGCATCTACCCAGGTCTGGAGCCATTCGTGCTCCCAGATGGCCTGCATATAGGCGACAGCGAAACCCGGCACGCCGACGCCATAGGTTATGAACCGGCTGACGATCGGGGCATAGACAATGTCCGCCGCGCTGAATGAACCGAACAGGTATGGCCCGCCTTTGCCGAACCGCGCCCTCGCCTCCGCCCAGAGCGTCAGGATGCGGACGATGTTGCCACGGGCCTCTTCATCTATCGAATGGCCCTCGATGCGACGCCGCACGTTCATCGGGCACTGGCGGCGCAGCGGCAGATAGCCGGAATGCATTTCCGCGGCCATCGAGCGGGCCATGGCGCGGGCGTCATCTTCCTTGGGCCAGAACCGGTCGCGGCCGACCTTGTCGGCGAGGTAGTCTATGATCGCGAGGCTGTCCCACACCACGGCATCGCCATCCCACAGGATCGGCACTTTGCCCGAACTCGGCGCAAGATCGTCCTGCCGCTTCTGCTCGTCCCAATGCTCGCCATAGATTGGGACGAGAATTTCCTCGAAATGCAGTCCCGACTGCTTGCAGGCCAGCCAGCCGCGCAGGCTCCAGCTGGAGTAGTTCTTGTTGCCGATTATGAGTTTCATGCATTCGAACCTAACGGTTCAGAATGGGGGTGTCGAGGATGAACGGGTTATGAACTGGCATCCCCACAGACGGCAGAGCGCAATTCGGCGATTCCCAGGCCTTTTTCCGAAGACGTGACGTGAACCACCGGAAAGGCCGCCGGGTGCTTCCTCGCCTCCGCTTCGGTCCGCGCAACGACATCCGCCAGTTCGCTCGCCTTGATCTTGTCCGCCTTGGTCAGGACCACGCGATAGCCCACTGCCGCCTCGTCGAGCATCTGCATCATTTCCGCATCGACAGGCTTGATCCCGTGCCGAGCGTCGATCAACAGCAGCGTGCGCTTCAACACCACACGGCCGCGCAGATAGTCGCGCACCAGACGCCGCCAGTTGTCTACCACCTTGACCGGCGCCTTGGCGAAGCCATAGCCCGGCATATCGACCAGCCGCAGCACAGTGGGTTCGCCCACTTCGAAGAAATTGAGCTCCTGCGTGCGGCCCGGCGTAACCGAAGTGCGGGCGATGGCCTTGCGCCCGGTCAGCGCGTTGAGCAGCGAGCTCTTGCCGACATTCGAGCGGCCGCAAAAGGCGATCTCTGGCACGTCGGGATCGGGCAGGAATTTGAGCGCAGGCGCACTCTTCAGAAACTCCACCCGCCCCGCGAACAGGCGGCGCGCCCGTTCTTCCGGTTCGCCGCTCATCCTGAGGAACCCCTGAGCGCTTGCGAAGGGGTGTCTCGAAGGGTCACGTCGCAGCCTTGAGCTGCGGGTGGCGCGAATAGAGATATTTCTGCTGCGCGATCGTCAGCAGGTTCGATGTGATCCAGTAGATCAAGAGACCCGCCGCGAAGGGCGCCATGACGAACATCATCATCCACGGCATGATCGCAAACATCTGCTGCTGAATGGGATCTGGCGGCGCCGGATTGAGCTTGAACTGCGCCCACATGGTAACGCCCAGAAGCAGCGCGAGTATGCCGATGGCGAGGAAGGCAGGCGGCGTGAAATCGAGCAGGCCGAACAAATTGAGGAAATGCAACGGGTCGGGCGCCGAAAGATCCTTGATCCACAGCACAAAGGGCTGGTGGCGCATTTCGACGGCAAGCGTCAGAACCTTGTATAGCGCGAAGAACACCGGGATCTGCAGGAAAATCGGCAGGCAGCCGGCCAGAGGATTGACGCCTTCCTGCTTATAGAGCGCCATGGTTTCCTGCTGGAGCTTCTCCTTGTCGTCCTTGTAGCGTTCCTGCAGCGCTTTCATCTTGGGCTGAATCGCCCGCATCGAGGCCATCGAAGCGAACTGGCGCTGGGCAATCGGGAACATGATCCCGCGCACAATCACGGTCAGCAGGATAATAGCCACGCCGAAATTGCCGACCAGCTTGAACAGCTTTTCGAGCAACCAGAAAATCGGCTTTTCGAACCAGCGGAACCAGCCCCAGTCGATGGCAAGACTGAAATTCGTGATGCCCGAAGCCTCGTAGACGTCGAGCACCGGCCCTTCCTTTGCTCCTGCGAAAAGCCGGGTCGATGTGGTCGATGTCTGCCCCGGCCCTACCGCGACAGGCTTGTAGAACAGGTCGGCAATGTAGACACCTTTGTCCAGTGCCCGGAAATCGGACGTATCGGCATTGGCGCCCGGGATCAGGGTGCTCATCCAGTAGATGTCGGTGAAACCCACCCAATCGGGCTTGCCCTCGTTCTTGACCACACGCCCTTCGGCCTCGGCGACAGTGGAATAGTTCGTATCGAACGACACCACCCCGTCGAAGGCGCCGAAGGGACCGGAATGGATCTGCCAACTGTCGAGGCTGGCGGTCTTGTCGTTGCGGTTGAGCTGCGCCACAGGCTGGATCTGGACCGGCGCGCCGCCATTGTTGGTCACTGCCGCATCGGAGGTGATCATGTAATCCTTGTCGATCTTGAAAGTGATCGCAAAGGTCTGTCCGCCGGAATTGGACCAGGTGATGGTAACAGGAGTCTGCGGTGTCAGCTTGGCCCCGGCCGGTGCGGTCCAAAGCGTGGCCTTGCCGGGAAGT
>JBFWSE010000147.1:0-8108 GCA_050248535.1 Novosphingobium sp. | reverse complement strand
GCATCGCCATGCCCGAAGCGGTCGGCGGATCGGGACTGGGGATCACCGAAGCCGCCGTCATGATGCAGGCAGTCGCCGAGGCTGGTGGCGGAATGAGCGCGGCGTCCGCAATCCACGGACCGGTGTTCGGGCTGGAGCCGGTGATCCTCTATGGCACCGAGGAACAGCAGCAGCGCATGATCCCGCCGGTCATTTCTGGCGAGGAAAAGATGTGCTTTGCCGTCACCGAGCCCAATACCGGGCTCGACACGACCAGCCTCAAGACCCGCGCTGACCGGGCCGATGGCGGCTACCTGCTCAATGGCGAGAAGATCTGGATCACCAATGCCCATGTCGCCGACAAGATGCTGATCATCGCGCGCACCACGCCGCTGGAAGAAGTCAAGAAGAAGACCGAGGGGCTGAGCCTGTTCTACACCAGGCTCGACCGTGAAAAGATCGAGACCCGGCTGATCCCCAAGATGGGCCGTCACGCAGTCGGATCGAATATGCTGTTCATCAACGACTGGTTCATCCCCGAGGAAGACCGCATCGGTGAGGAAGGTCAGGGCTTCCGCATTTTGCTCAAGGGCCTCAACCCCGAGCGCTGCCTGCTTGGCGCCGAAGCCACCGGCATCGGCCGCTGCGCCATTGCGAGAGCTTCGAAATATGCGCAGGAGCGGATCGTGTTCGGCCGGCCGATCGGCCAGAACCAGGGCATCCAGCACCCGCTGGCCAAGGCCTGGATGCAGAACGAGGCGGCGGCCCTGATGGTGTTCAAGGCCGCGACGCTGTTCGATCAGGGCGTGGATTGCGGTGTCGAAGCAAACTCCGCCAAGTTCCTTGCTGCCGAGGCGGGTTACGAGGCTTGCCAGACGGCGGTAATGAGCATGGGCGGTATGGGCTATGCCAAGGAATACCACGTCGAGCGCTTGCTGCGCGAAGTGCTGATCCCGCGCATCGCGCCAGTGAGCCCGCACCAGATCATGAACTTTATCGCCGAAAGAGTGCTGGAACTGCCGAAGTCTTATTGAGCGATCTCCCCCTCCACTTCAGAGGAGGGGGTCGGGGGGTGGTGGCGCGGCACGAAGTGTCGCGCTTGGCTAAAGCACCACCCCGCTGCGACTAGGCAGCAAGCTGCCAAGTCTCACTACCCCTCCTCTGAAGAGGAGGGGGACACGAGGATGAACAATGCAACACCAACCCATTTCCGCCCGCTCCTGGCTGTTCGCTCCCGGCGACAGCGAAAAAAAGATGACCAAGGCGATGGAAGGCCCTGCCGACATCGTCCTTATCGACCTCGAGGACGCCGTGGCGCCCGACGCCAAGGCGACGACGCGGCCAATGGTCCACGATTTCATCAAGGCCAATCCCGAACAGCGTCACCGCCTGTGGGTGCGGATCAATCCGTTCGACGGGCCCTATACGCTGGAGGACCTCGCGGCGATCATGCCGGCCAATCCCGGCGGGATCATGCTGCCCAAGGTCTATGGCCGGGCCGATGTCGAGAAGCTCGATCACTGCCTGTCGGCGCTCGAAGTGGCCAATGGGATCGAGGAAGGCTCGACGCCGGTGATCGTGCTGATCACCGAGACCGCCGAGGCCATGTTCCACACCGGTGACTACAAGGGCGCGCCGCGTGTCGTCGCCCTGACCTGGGGGGCGGAAGACCTTGCCGACTCCATCGGCGCCAGCTCGAACAAGAACGAGGACGGGAGTTACAGCTTCACCTATGAACTGGCTCGCAGCCTCACCGTGCTTGGTGCCGCGACGGCGGGAGTAACCGCCATCGAGACCATTTCCGCCGACTTCAAGGACCTCGATGCCCTGCGCGTGCGGGCGGAGAAAGTCCGGCGCGACGGCTATCGCGGCATGCTGGCGATTCACCCGGCGCAGGTCGATGTGATCAACCAGGCCTTCACCCCCACTGAGGCAGAAATTGCCGAGGCGCAGGAAATTGTCGGCATTTTCGCGGCTAATCCCGGCGTCGGGGCGATCGGCTGGAAGGGCGGTATGCTCGATCGCCCTTATCTTGCGCGGGCCGAACGGCTGCTGCGGCAGGCCGGCAAGCTGTGACGGTAACGATCACCGCTGGCGAGCTCGACCTTCGTCAGCTGCTGAAGCCCGGCGACCGCATCGTCTTCAGCCAGGCCTGCGGCGAGCCGACCACACTGGTCGAGGCGCTGAACGAGCAAGGACGGTATATCCCAGGCCTTGGTTCCTTCATCGCCACCAGTTTCTCC
Organism: Novosphingobium sp.; assembly: GCA_050248535.1. Lineage (GTDB taxonomy): Bacteria > Pseudomonadota > Alphaproteobacteria > Sphingomonadales > Sphingomonadaceae > Novosphingobium. The sequence continues at coordinate 5,886 of JBFWSE010000147.1, read as the reverse complement.
GGCCTGTTCGCGCCGGAAACTGCCGCCAGCTTCCGCCTGTCTTCGATGGGCGCGATCGGCCTGCTGCGCACCATGACCAAGGCCAATGCGCTCGACGTCATCCCGGTCCACGTCAGCCAGGTCGGCCCGCTGATCACGGCGGGTGTGATCCCGTGCGACGTCGCGATGATCCAGGTCAGCCCGGCCGATGCCCAGGGCAACCATTCCTGCGGGCTGATCAGCGACTATGTCCGCGCGGCAGTGGACAAGGCGCGGCTGGTGATCGCCGAAGTCAACGAGGCGGTGCCCTACACTTATGGCGAGCTCATCCCCGCCTCGGCCATCGATATCGCGGTGCATGTCTCGCGCAGGCCGGTGGAAGTTCCGCCGGCGAAGATCGGAGAGATTGACGAGGCGATTGCCCGCCACTGCGCCCGCTACATTGGCGATGGTTCGGTGATCCAGACCGGGGTGGGTGCAGTGCCCGATGCGATCCTGCGCCAGATCGGCGACCGCAAGGACCTGGGCGTCCATTCGGGCATGCTCGGCGATGGCCTGGTCGACCTGATCGAAAGCGGCGCGATTACCAATGCGAGGAAGGAAATCGATCCGGGCGTGACGATCAACGGCGCGCTGATCGGGACGAAGCGGCTCTATGACTTCTGCAATCGCAATGCCGCGGTGCGCATGACGCCGACCAGTTATACCCACGATGCGGCGGTGCTTGGTCAGCTTTCACGGCTGGTGACGATCAATTCGGCGCTCGAAGTGGACTTGACTGGCCAGGTCAATGCCGAGCAATCTGGAAGCGCCTATATGGGCGGCACTGGTGGGCAGGTCGATTTCGCCCGGGCTGGCGGGCGTTCGCCGGGCGGGGCGGGCCTCATGGTGCTCGCCTCTACCGCCAAAGGCGGCACGATCAGCAAGATTGCGCCTGCGCTCTCGGGCCCGGTCACCACCGCGCGCACCGAGGTTGACGTTGTCGTCACCGAATACGGCGCGGCGGAACTCAAGGGCCAGACTCTCGCCGAGCGCGCCCGTCGCCTCACTGCCATTGCCCATCCCGACTTTCGCGAGGAACTGGGACGGGCGGCGCATGAGATTGCTCGGCGGGGGTTTTAATTTTTGTTCCTCCGCGTCTCTGCGTGAACCCTTCTATGGAGCTATCCCATGACCGACCCCGTCCTGTTCGATGCCCGCGACGACGGCATTGCCATCATTACCATTAACCGCCCCGATCAGCGCAATTGCCTCAGCAAGGAAGTGCGCCAGGCCCTGTTTGCCGCCTTCGAGCGCTTCGAGACGGATGATGCGCTGCGCATCGCCATTCTCACCGGCGCTGGCGAGAAGGCATTCTGCGCCGGGGGCGATCTCAAGGAAATGGTCGAAACCGGCATGAGAGTGCCCGCGCGTGATTTCATTCCGCTGGTTTACGACAACCTCGAATTGACCAAACCGACCATAGCAGCAGTCAACGGCTTCGCTTTTGCCGGGGGCTGGGCGCTGGCGCAGAACTGCGACCTGTGCGTCGCCAGCACCAATGCCAAGTTCGCCATCACCGAAGTGAAAGTGGGCCGCGGCTCGCCCTGGGCGGCGCCGCTGATCCACATGATCCCGCAGCGCATCTATATGGAGATCGTCCTGACTGGCCGGCCGATCAGCGCGCAGCGCGCCTATGAGATCGGCCTGGTCAACCAGCTGACCGAGCCGGGCGCGCTGATGGACGCAGCGATTGCGCTGGCAAAGGAAGTGCTCGAAGGTGCGCCGCTCTCAGTCAGGGCCGCGCGCGAGAGCGTCATGCTGGCGACTGAAATGGGGCGCAGCGCCGCGCTCAAGGCGGCTGGTGCCGCTCATGAAGTGGCCTACAACAGCGAAGACGCCCAGGAAGGGCCGAGGGCCTTTGCCGAGAAGCGCAAGCCGGAGTGGAAAGGGCGGTAGAAGCTACTTCTTGCTGAAAGCCGCTACACGCTCTTCGAAATCGGGCGCGAAACCGGGATAGTGATATTGCTCGTGGGCGAGCGCCTCAGCCAAAGGCATGCCTTCGGTCGCCAGCATCAGCTTCTTGGTCTCCACATTGGTGTGCCAGGAATTGGCGAGGATCTCGCCAGTGAACGCGGTCACCAGCGCATCGAGCCCGCCTGCATCGGCGACCAGATCGACCAGCCCCATGGTATGCGCCTCGGCCGCTTCCACGGTGCGGGCGGTAAACATCATCCGCTTGGCGGCCGCCGCGCCGATCCGGCGGGGCAGGCGCTGGCTCATGCCCCAGGAGCCGACCAGGCCCCATTTGCCGTGAGTATCGGCCAGCCGCGTGCCGGCTTCGGCCACGATGAAATCGCAGGCCAGCGCCAGTTCGAGCGCGCCGGTCATGCAGACGCCGTGAACTGCCGCTACGGTCGGCTGGGGCAGGGCTTGCAGGTGCTGTATCACCTTGGGCTTGAACAGGCCGAGCGTCGTGGTCACCGCGCCAAGGTCGGCCCCGGCGCAGAAAGCCCGTCCCGCCCCGCGCAGCACGACGCAGCCGATTGTGTTCGTCTGACCCGCAAGCGCAGCAAGGTGGGCGTCGAGCTGCTCGAAGGTTTCGGTGTCCAGCGCATTCAATTTGTCCGGGCGGTTGAGCGTCAGGGTGCACAAACCATCCTTGTCGGAGCGGACTACTTTTTCGGTCATGGCGATATTCCTCGGTGCGCGGGCCTCAAATGCTCATCCCCCATGGCGTCGGCCTAGACAAGGTGGCGTTTGCCCACTTAGGGTCGCGGACAAAGCCGGAGAGGAGATGTCCGATGTTCAAGCAACTGTGTTTTTTCCGCAAGCGCCCCGACATGACCATGGAAGAATTCATGGACTATTACGAGAACCAGCACTCGCAACTGTCCAAGAAGATGGGGCTCAAGCCCTCGATCCCCAATGCGACGCGCTATGTCCGGCGCTATCTGAGGCCCGAGAAGAATCCGGTGACCGGCGAAGTGCATGATTCGGGCTATGACTGCCTGATGGAAATCTGGTGGAACAGCCGCGAGGACTTCGAAGCCTCGCAGCGGATTATCGCCGATCCTGAGCGTCTGCCCCATACCATAGCCGACGAGAAGAACCTGTTTGCCAGCCATGCCAATCCGATCTGCTCGATCATCGAGGAATCGGATTCGCCGATGGGGCCCAACGGCGAAGCGACGCATGTGGAGCTGCGCTACGGGGATTGATTGAAGTCGGATTCTCGCGAAGAGCGCGAAGGGTCAAAGGTCGCGAAGGTGTAGTACCTGCGGCAAGGCCCGTTTCAAACCCATGTCCAGTCCAGACCGGCAGGTCTGGAATGGAAGCCCGCGACGGTTGCTGGCCTCGTCGCACTCTTCGCCCCTTCGCGAGAAATCCTCTACCCTGCCCGAACCGGCCGGGCAAAGGCGGTCATGCTCTTCACCTTGCCATCGGCATCGAGGATGAAGTGGTCCATCGAAACCAGCACCCAGCGCTTCGCCCCGCCGATCTCGGTCAACAGCGCCAGTTCGACCATGCATTCCTCGTCATCGCCGAAATACTTCACCGCGCGCACGGTCGGCGCCATCGAGCCAATGCGTTTGATGTAGAACTCATCGATTTCCGCGCGGCCGTGCAGTGTCGGGCGCATCGGTTCGAGGAACGTCGCGTCGTCGGCGAACAGCGCGGCGACTTCGGCATATTTACCGGCGTTGACCAGATCGACATAGCGCCGGGCCAGCGCGCAGGCGCGGCCCGGCGGCGGCTCGGGATTCGCCGGTTCGCCCAGATAGACGTCGGCATCCGGAAAGGCCGGGTCGAGCACGCCGCCCGGGATCGTTCTGGGTGCATCCATTGCCATCACATTTGCTCCCGATAGCGCCAGCAGCGCGGCGGCAAGTGCGAACGCCCTCACTGTGCGAACAGTTCGGAAAGGTTTTCCTTCAGCCGCCGCATGTGCTTTTTCGCCGCCGCTTCATCGTAGATCGCAAGGTCTGGATAGACCCAGCCATGCATCGCGCCCTTGTAGTTCTCGATGATGTGGTCGGTATCGGCCTCTCGTAGCGCCTGGGCCAGCCTGCCGTGTTCCTCGGCACCATAGGTCGGATCGGTGCCGGCAGCGGCGATGTAGATACGGCCCTTGGCCTTGGCGAAGCGCAAGTGCGGCGAATCGCCCTCAGCAGGCGCGATGTTGCTGGCGTGGAAGGCGCCGGCGAAGACCACCCGCTCGCTGCCAGTGATGGCGGAAAGGCAATAGCGCCCGCCCATGCAATAGCCGGTGGCGGCGAACGGCACGCCGGGGTCGGAGCGTTCTTCGGCCAGCGCAATCATGGCGGCCACATCCTCGTCGATCTTGGGCATGTCGATCGACATGAACATCTGCATCACCCGGTCGCGCTCGGGCCCTTCCTCGAACAGCGATTTGGGCGTCAGCGGTTCATAGGGGATGTGCTGGTAGAACTGGTCGAGCATCAGCACCCGCCAGCCCTCAGCCGCCAGCTCCTCGGCAACGGCAAAGCTGGCCGGGCGAGGGCCGAATGCATCTGGGAAGAACAGCACCACGGGGGCCTTGCGGTCGTCCGGGCCCCATGAATAGACCGGGCAATTGCCGCGCGGGAATTGGACTTCCAGTTTTTCCATCAGTTTATCTCCCATATAGCCCCTCTCCTTCAGGGGAGGGGTTGGGGTGGGGGTTGTCCGGCCAATGCAGTGCCTTACCCGACATGCCCCACCCCCCGACCCCCTCCCCTAATGGGTAGGGGGAGCTAGTTTTACTCCGCCCGCTTCGGCAGGGCGATCTCGGCAGTGCCCAGCGCCATGGTCGAGCCCTTCTGGTTCTTCATCAGGTGCCGCACATGCACCAGATGCCGCCCCTGGTCATCGATCGACTTTTCGGTCACTTCGGCGGTCTGGATGGTGATATCGCCAGACAGGGCCGGGCTGCGGAAATTGGCGACCGAGTGGACCACCATGCCCCATTCGCCGGCCCAGCCGGACATGTAGTCGATCACCCAGGCGCCCATCGCGCCGCCATAGCCATAGGCGCGCGGCATGCCGATGCGGCGGGCGTATTTGGGGAACAGGTGCCCGCGCGAGGGGCCGAAATAGGCGCCGTCGGTTATCTCCGGGTTTTCCAGCACCATGGCGGGATCATTCTCGTGCCCGGCCATTTCCTTGGTAAAGCCGAGCGCCTCAAGATCGAGCACGCGGCAGGACACCGCACCCCAGGTGTTGATGATCCAGCTGCGCCATTCGGTGGTAAAGCTCGCCACCGAATGCGGGCCGAACACGCGCTCGGGCAGTTCGTCGCCGACCTTGATGTCGTCCCAGTACCGCTTGCCGTGGCCAAGCTGGCGCAGCATGTGGATCCAGGTGAGCTTGCGTTCTTCCAGCGCCTCCAGCTCGGCGTCGCTCCATTCCGGCTCGTCGAATTCGCTCTTGTCGACATTCTCGCCGCCGGCGGCCGCATTGTAGCGGATCGAGGTCGAACGCTGCTTGGCGAGCGGCTGGCCGTGCTGGTTGGTGTAATAGTTGTCGCCGCGCTGGAAGCAGGTGGGGCCGGCGAGTTTGGTTTCCTTGACGACATAGTCGAATGGGATACGCTCGTTGAAGATCCAGTCGCCGCCGGACACCCGGCGGTCCTCAAACCACCATTCCTCGCCGCCGAACAGCAAGTGCGAATTGGGGATGCGCCCGACGCAGGCCGGCGACGTGCCCATGCCGTCATCGACCGCGCAAGGGAAGCTCTGCATCGAGACAAGCTTTCCATAGCGGCTCTGCTCGGCGAAAGTCGGATCGTAGTGCAAGAGGTTGGGATAGTGCATGCCATGCGCCCAGCGGCGGATGTCGTTGTTGGAAATCGGTTCGCGGATGCGCGAGCTGGTGATCGCCTTGCCGAGGTACTGGTCGATGTCGGAAGTGTCGAGAATGGTCATT
>JBFWSE010000146.1:0-8170 GCA_050248535.1 Novosphingobium sp. | reverse complement strand
CCCGAAGATCGTTCGAATAAAAGGTCGCGCCATAGCTGCTGGCCTCCAACCCCAGCCAGCAGCTTGAATCACAAAATCACCCGCTCGGGAATCCCTCCCGATTCAATCAAACCGAAACAAACTCTAGGACCCGCTTCGCGGACCCAAGTCTCGCTGCCCCTCCTCTGAAGAGGAGGGGGGAAGGTACCGGCTGTCTCCACTCCGCAAAAAGAACTTTCCTACACCCCCCGCCCCGCATTACCCCGATTCGCGTCCCCCGTGGCTGGCCAGCGCGGTGGATGGACCGTCTCGTGGTCTGCGCCTTGCGGCGCAGGGGCGCGGGAGATGACTGGCGCGGGCGTCCCGGTATTCAAGCCGAACGTTCGCAAAGGCAGCCACCACGACAAGTGCCGCTCCGTCGCATCAGAGCTGGAGACGGGACATCGCGCCGGTGGCGTTCAAATCTCGACGCGATTCCTTCCCAAGTACCCTCAAGTACCCAAAAAGCGTCGTCGAGTCCGGGCACGAAATGCGGCAACCCCGCGCCGGTCATTCGTCCTCTCTCCCCCCGGCAGCCGCAGGCTGACCGGGCCACAGGTGCAGGATAGCTCAACTACCGTCAGAAATAGACCGAAGCCCCGTCGACACCCCCCAGCACGCGCCCAACCTCGATCCACGACATCTCGCCGGTCAGCACATGCGCGTTCCCCCCGGTGATATCCCGGAAGAAGCGCTGGATGGCGCAACCCTTGCGCAGGCCTGTGGTGGTCGACGCCGCATAGGCCGCATTGGCTATGCGCATGGCCGCGGCATAGGCGTGGCTGCCGCTGATCTTGGCGTCCATTTGCAGTTGCGGCGTCACCGTGCCGGCTTCTGCCGCGTCGTAGAGCCGCGCATAGCAATCCTTCATCCAGCATTCGGCCGAGGCAAGATCGGTGTAGGCCTGGGCATAGTCGCGCTGGAAGGTCTGCATATGGCTTAGTTTCATCCCCGGTCCGCGATCCTTCTCGCGTGCGAACTTGCCCCATTCCTCCAGCATCCGCCGCGCCGCGCCCAGCGCAAAGGCGCCGTGCGAAATGCAGGAGAAGGCCATGAAGCCCATGCGATAGAGCGCCCCGCCCCGCCTGGGCACCGGCGCGCCGACGTTGAAGGTAAAATCCTCGTGCACCAGCTGTTCGGGCACTTCGAAATCGACGCTGCCGGTGCCGCGCAGGCCCAGCACGTCCCAGTTGCCGAGGAAATTCACCCCCGAACGCGGCACGATCGCCCAGAGCAGCACCGGCTGGCCGTTGTCGTCGAGCACCTGCTCGCCCTTGTCGTGCAGCAGATAACCGCCCACCAGCCACTGGGCGCGCGGGCTGCCGGTGGCGAAGGAGTAGCGGCCCGAGAGGCGGTAATGGTCGCCCACGCGCTCGGCCTTGCCGGTCGGCGCGACCTGGCCAGAACAGTGAGTGTAGAGGCCGCCCGGAAACACCTGTTCGATGGCGCTATCGCCCAGAAATGCGCCCGCGACGCCGCCGCCGGTCATCACCGCATGGCCATACCATCCGGTCGATCCGTCCCAGTAAGACAGCTCGGCGATCACATCGATCTGCTCGACCGGATGCACTTCGCCGCCGCCCGCCTCGCGCGGGACCATGATCGAAAACAGGCCCGCATCCTGGATCGCCTGCCAAACTTCGGGTGCGAGCTCGGTCGCCTCCTCGTTGGCCTGGGCCGCCGCGTCGATCATCGGACCCAGCGCGCGAGCGCGGTCCAGCCAGCTGGTTGCTTGTGTGTTTGCCATGGTCGATGGCGGTTCTAGGCGGGAGTTGGCGGGATCGGCAAGCACCTGGAGCGGGAAAGCGCAAGGGCGATTCCCCGTGCGTCACTCCGATTGACAGTCGCCGGGCTGTCCCCGATGCTGCGGCCCGCACTGGCACAAGTCCGGGCAAAGGGGAGGGGCATGGCCAAAGCGCAAGAAATTCAGGACAGCGAGCGGCCGGCCATCCCAAAAGCCGCCTGGTTCGCCCTCTTCGTGCTCACTGCCGCCAATGTGCTGAATTACCTCGACCGCCAGATCGTCTCGATTCTCGGCCAGTCGATCAAGGAAGATCTGGCGCTCGACGATGCCCAGCTCGGCTTTCTGCTCGGCACGGCTTTCGCCATCTTCTACTCGGTCGTCGGCATCGCCATGGGCGGAATCGCCGACCGGCTGACGCGCAAGAAAGTGATGGCCTTCGGGCTCACCCTGTGGTCGGCGATGACGGCGCTGGGCGGCGTTGCGACGGGTTTCGTCTCGCTCAGCCTCGCACGGATCGGCGTCGGCATCGGCGAGGCCGCGGCAGTGCCCTGCGCCCAGTCGCTGGTGGCCGAAACCTTCCCGCCGCGCCACCGCACGCTCGCCATGGGCACCTATGTCTCCGCGGCCTTCCTCGGCGGCGCAATCGCGATGATTGCCGGCGGCTGGTTTTTGCAGAACTGGCCCACGGCCTGCGCCGCAGTGCCAGTCGCCGGGGCCTGCGGCCTTGCCCCGTGGAAGGCCGCCCTGTTCGCTGTCGCCGCGCCGGGCATTCCGGTGGCGCTGTTGCTGCTGCTGGTGCGCGAACCGTACCGCGCACCTCCTGCCGATGGCGTGACTGGCATCGCGCCGGTGGTGTCGCGCCAGTTCGCCGTGGCCCTGCCGCCGTTTTCAAACGTCACAGTCTGGCGGATCGGCGGCGCACCGGCGCTGCGGCGAAACATGACCATGGTCGCGGGCATCGCCATGGCCACGGCCATGCTGGTCTGGCTGACAGGCGACCTGGCTCAATGGGTTTCGCTCGGCTTCGGCGCGGTGGCGGTGGTTACCTGGGGGCAGATCCAGTCGCTGGCCGACAAGCCGCTGTTTCGCCTCACTCTGGGCGATCCGAGCTTTCTGCTGGTGACGCTGTCGACGGCGCTCTCTTCGTGCATCTTCTCATCGATGTCGGCCTGGTCCGCGCCGCTCGCCATGCGTCACTTTCCCGGCATTCCCAAGGGCGAGCTGGGCCTTGGCCTCGGCCTCGCCCATCCGATGGCCAGTTTCATCGGCATTTATGTCGGCAGCTGGATCACCGACCGCTGGAAGGCGCGCGATCCGCGTGCTTCGTTCCTGATGGGGGCAGTCAGCATGGCCGGCGCTTTGCCCTTCGTCGTGCTGGCGATCCTCGCCAGGGACTACAGCCTGTTCCTCATGGCCTATTTCGGTATCGGCTTCATGGTTTCGCTATGGTCAGGCGCGACGGCGACGATGATACAGGACCTGTCGCTCCCCCGCATGCGCGGGCAGGCGGCGGCCTGCTATTCGATGATCGTGCTGGTCTTGTCTTTCGGCCTGGGGGCCTATTGGGCGGGCAAGGTCAGCACGGTGACCGGAAGCCTGGAGATCGGCATACTGTCGATGCTGTTGCTCGCGCCAGTAGTGATCGCGATGCAGCTTGCCGGCGCCCGGCGGCTGCCTGGAGAAACCTTCGCCGCGCGCCGGGCCTTGGCCGAAGCCGCCGGAGAGCCGGCGTAAACCGGGCAGTGCCGAGGGCAATCGGAGCGCGAGACCCCCGGCGGCTCACATGCCGTCCAGCGCCTTGCTGACCAGAATATTCACCGAAACGCGGCGGTTCTGAGCCCTGCCTTCGGGCGTATCGTTGCTCGCCAGCGGGTCCGATTCGGCCATGCCGGTGGGGGTCAGCATGCGGTAAGGCTTCCAGCGGCAGGCCTGCTGGAGAAAGTTGATCACCGAGTTGGCCCGACGCTCACTGAGCACCTGGTTGTAATCGTCGCCGCCAGTGGAATCCGTGTAGCCGACAACCAGCATCAGGGCGTTCTCCGTCGCTTCGGCTTCGCTCGCCGTGGCGCAGAGATCGGCTTTCGCCCGGGGCGACAACGCCCACTTGCCCACGTCGAAATAGACGTTGGTCGTGCTCTTGATATTGTACTTGTCGATATCGCCCATGCGCCCGCGCAGTGCCTCGGTCGCGGCGGTCTGCTCGCTGAACTGCTGCGCGGTGCCATTGCGGATCATCATGGCGATCCGCATGTCGCTGTTCTTGAAACTGACCTGACTGGCGGCCAGGCCACCGCTCCATTGCATGGTCTTGACGGTTACTGGCAGGCCGTTGAGCAGCGCGTCCGCGCCCAGATTTTTGCCACCGCCGCCGAACAGCCCCCCGCGCGCGCGAATCCGGGTCGCCTCGGTGATGGCGATGACCGGACTGGAGCCGTCGGCAGTCGTGACTTTCATCCGGTCTCCGGTGCGCGCGGTAATGACGCCCTTGATATCGGGCCCAGGTGTCATTTCGGAAAAATCGGGCACGCGCTCGCCAGTCACGACGATACCGGGGTCACGCAAGACAGGCTGCTGCGCCGACAAGCTACTTGAGGCCGTTATCGCCAGAACAACCGAAAGGATCAGACAACCCGGAATTTTCGCGAAGGCATGCATCGTGCCACTCCTACCTAAAGCCTTGCCTGCCCTCCGCTAGAACAAGCAATAGTTTGTGTCACATTAAACCTGTTTTGCCGGCGCTCTGTATATCGGACGTTTCGAACGCCTCATCCCGCGATCCGGTCAATAGTCTGACGCGGCCGCAATCGCGCACAAGCGTCCCGAACCCTTGCAGTGGATGGTAAAGAGAAACATTCCCCAGCCGTCCACACCGCTGGCGAACCAGTCCGACACGGCATCGAGCTCCGGGCTCGACCAGTCGCGGATTTCCGCCTCCTCGCCCTGCGGCAGGAGAAAGGCGTAGATCGTGTCGAACAGCGTCTGCACTTCGAGCGGGCCGGCCTTGAGCGATCCGGGTGGACACTGGAAGGCATAGGCGAACTGGCCGCCCGAACCGGGATCGGGCGGAAAATAGACACCGCCTTCGCCGGGAATGCCTTCGAGCGAGACCAGCTCGGGGTCGTCGAATTCCAGATCTTCGGGTCCGTACCACTTGCCAACCCGGATCAGCCGGCCATTCGCGGGATTGCACCACTTGCCGAGAAATTCGGTCAGGCCGATCGTACGGCTGCCGACATCGCGCAAAAGCGCGGCATCGAGGCCAAATGGGGCAGGGATGACGGCCCGGATGGCCTCAAGATGCTCGTCTTCCGAACCCACTGAACCATCGAACACTGCAAATTCCAGCACGCCGCCAATGCCGCGATACCTTTCGAAGACAGAGGGTAGCTCGGTGATTTGCCGCATGGCCTCCCCTAATCGCGCGCCGCGGTATTCTCAAGCCGGGTTACCATTTGAAACCAATGAGGGGCTAATTATAAATTGATCCAGCGCAAAGACCGTCACACAGACTGGATTTAGCACCTTTTGAAACGTTTGGGGTGTTAAACAATGCCCCCGCAATCGAAAGGGCGAGACAATGCGCGTAGGCATGCATCTGGGCTATCAGAATCTCAACGGCATTCCCGACCACGAAAAGTTCATGCAGGACACCCAGCTGGCCGTCGAGGCCGAGGCGATGGGCTTCGATCTGGTCGGCCCGGTCGAACACCATTTCACCGACTACGCCGCCTGCCCCGATCCCTTCGGCATGCTGTCCTATGTTGCGGCCAAGACCAGCAAGATCGAGCTGATCACCGCCGCCATCATCCTGCCCTGGAACAACCCGCTGCGCGTGGCGGAAAGCTTCATCCAGCTCGACATCCTGTCCGGCGGCCGGGTCGTCGCCGGCATGGGCCGGGGCGCCGCCCGCCGCGAATTCCGCTCCTTCGGTGTCGAGCTGGCCGATTCGCGCGAGCAGTTCGACGAAAGCTGCGCCCTGATCATGGAAGCGATCGAGACTGGCGTGTTCGAGGCCGACACCAAGTGGTACAAGGTGCCGCGCACCGAAATCCGCCCCCGGCCCTTCAAGAGTTTCAAGGACCGCACCATCATGGTGTCGATGTCGCCCAGTTCGGTCGATGTCGCTGCCCGCTACGGGCTCAAGACCCTGCGCTTCAGCCAGGGCGACTGGCGCAACGCCATTCCCGAGATTGAGCAGTACCGCGCGACCTTCCGGCAGCTTCACGGCAAGACTGCGCCGCCCTTCATGATTTCGGACTTCGTGCTTTGCGACGAGAACAAGGCCACTGTCGCCGAGCGTTGCGACACTTATTTCGGCCGCATGTTCGAGACTGTCGCCAACCACTACGAATTCATGAGCCCGCATTTCAAGGAGCTGCCCAGCTATTCGACCTATGCCTATATGGGCGATGCGGCCAAGGCCGCAGGCGGCGCAGACAAGGCCTATCGCGACTATATCGGCGGCAACATGATCGGCACGCCCGAGGAACTGGTCGAATACCACCTCAACCGCGCTTCGATGGTCGGCGATTACGAAATTCTCGCCAATTTCAGCTTCGGCGGCATGCCCTACGAAATGGTCTACAATCAGGCCAAGCTGTTCGCCGACAAGGTGCTGCCGCACCTCAAGGCCTGGACACCGGAGCCAGCCGTGGCGCCCGCATGAGGGGGCTTAGTGTCTGATCCGAAACTCCGTTTCGAATGGTTCGGCACCGGCCCGCTCCCCCGCCCGGCCAACCAGAACATACCATTTCGTTGGGTGGCCGGGCGGAAGAGCAGGCCGGTGCCGCAACCGAAATTCGCCCTATCGCGAATTTCGGATCAGACTCCTAACTTGCCTTCCTGACGAAGGGATACTTCATCTGCGCCCAGTAGCCGTTCGGCACTTGCTCGGGCACGCCATAGCCTTCGGGCCAGCGGCCGGGCGGCAAGTGAAAGGTGCCGAACAGCTTGTCGAGCAAGGGCAGGTGGATGGCGAAATTTACGTCTACCGCCTCCTGCTCCAGTCCATGGTGCCAATGGTGGAACCGTGGCGTCGCCAGCCAGTGGCCCAGCCGGTCGAAGTCGCCCCTGAGGTTGGCGTGCAGCAGCGAACTGTAGACGTAAACGAAGCCGATATAGGCCTGCATCACCGTTGGGCTGAAACCGAGCGTGAACAGCGGCAGCGAAGTGACCCCGCGCAACAGCACAATCTCGACGAAATGCATCCGCGCGCCCGCCAGCCAGTCCATCGCCTTGGCCGAGTGATGCACCGCGTGAAAACCCCATAGGAACGGCACCTGGTGGAAGATGCGATGGTACCAGTACTGGAACAGGTCGGAGAGGAACACGACCGCAATGAACTGCACGACCCAGGGCAGCGAGGCGATCCACAGGCGAAAGTCCCCCCAGTTGCTGGTGTGCGCGTTGACATAGGCCTGCGGCGCGAGTGCGAGGAAGGCGAACAGTTGCACCATCATCGAGCTGATGAGGTAATAAAACAGGTCTTCGCGCCATTCGATGCGGAACAGGCGTTGCTCGGGCCGGTGCGGCCAGAACCGCTCGATCGGTGCGAACATGAAGCCAGTGACGAGCAAGTTCACCACGAAGAAATCGAGCCCGAAGAAAATGCCCCAGTCGGCCGTCTCGGATGGCTGGACATTCGAACCGCCCATCAGCGCGGCGGCGAGACCTATCACCAGCGCTGTTCCCCCCATGGCCTTGCGCGGACGCAGCAATAGGCTGAGCAGCGAAAGGGCATAGGAGACCAGCAGCACCGCATGCACCGCTCCGCGAAACCCGGTCCAGTTTTTCACAGCCTGCAGTTCGGGCGTGGCGAACCATTCGGGATAGCGAAGCGCCACGACCATGCCGAAGCCCGAAATTGCAAAAAGCAGGCCGAAGAATCCGGAAAACCACCCCGAACCGAAGCCGCGCACCTGAATCGGCGCGTTGAGATCGTGTTCCAGATTACGGAAGAATTTGCCCAGCATCGTGCCTTGTTCCCCTTGCGTCTGCCCATTCTAGGTCAATTTGCGCGCCCTGTGAATCACCCCTAGAGTGGGGCAAATGTAACGCCATATTTGACCCGGCAATTCCTGACGGCACCAGTGCAAACCCGATCCGCTATGTTCCATATCCACACTTTCACCGCCAAGGCCGATTTCCCCGAGGACCGCATCCGGCTCGATGCAGTCGATCCTTCGGGCGTCACCCAGCAGATTCACGTGACCCGCCGTCTGGCCGACCGATTCGTGCCGCTGCTGATCGAACGCGTCGAAGCCGCGGCGGCGCCGGGCAAGGCGCGCGAGATCGATCTGGCCATGCGGCAGGAGCGGCTGCGTAACGAGCGCAACGAAAATCCGCATCCCGAAGTGGAAACCCCGCAGGGCGCGGATCGCTGGCTGTGCCTGACCATGCGCCTTTCGG
>JBFWSE010000145.1:0-8449 GCA_050248535.1 Novosphingobium sp. | reverse complement strand
AGGCCAAGCAGTCCATTGAACACGCCCAGGCCCAGTGCGCTGTGCAGTACTGCGGCATCGCCTCCGGAAATATCGCTCGACCCGATAAAGCCATAGCGGAAACCCGAGATCACATAGAAGTACGGGTTGGCATGGCTCGCCGTGCGAAACACCGGGGCAAGGTTCGAAATATCGTAGAAGGTGCCCGAAAGCATGGTCAGCGGCGTGACGATGAAATTCGTGATCATCGCGTTGTGATCGAATTTCTCCGCCCAGATCGACGTCAGCATGCCGACGAAGGCAAGGAACAGCGAGCCCATCAGGCCGAACCAGACGACGGCCCACGGGTGGGCCACGGCAAGGCTGACGCCGGGGTAGAAGAACATGAACAGCGACAGCGCGACACCGACCATGGCCGCGCGCGTCACGGCAGCGGCGCAAAGGCCCAGCATCAGTTCGCCTTCCGAGAGCGGCGGCATCAGATAGTCGACGATGGTTCCCTGCATCTTGCCGGACAGGAAGGCGAAGGAGCTGTTCTGGAAGGCATTCTGCATCATCCCCATGACGATCAGGCCGGGAGCGACAAACGTGGCGAAAGGCACGCCCAGCACCATGACTCCCGCCCGGCCGAAAGCCAGGGTGAAAATCACCAGTTGCAGCAGCGTGGTCGCCGCCGGGGCCCAGATTGTCTGGATCTGAACCTTGAAAAAACGGCGGACCTCCTTCATATAGAGGGTCTTCAACCCCATCCAGTTGACGCGGTGGATGGTTGGCACCCCCTGGAGCGGAAACTGACGGCGGTCCGTTGCGCTATGCGGCGGAATCGCAAGGTCTGCGGCTTGGGGTTGCTCGGTCATGCCGCGGCGACTATCGGGCAAAATTGGCAACTGCAAGCGCGCAGGCGCACTGAAACGGAAATGGCATGAGCTGGACTGACGAACGGATCGAACGACTGACCAAGATGTGGGAAGGCGGCGCAACCGCCAGCCAGATCGCCGACGAGCTTGGCGGGGTGAGCCGCAATGCCGTGATCGGCAAGGCGCACCGCCTCGGCCTCAAGGCGCGCCCTTCGCCGGTCAAGCCCAACGAGAAGCCCGAGCCCGCGCCGAAGGCGGCCAAGCCTGCTGCCGAACCGCCGCGTCAAGCCGCACCGGCCGCGCGCGCCGCGCCGCCGCCGCAGCGCCCGGCTCCCGCCGCTATTCCTTCGATCCCCACGCCGAACCAGACCCAGCAGCCGCGCATCGTCTCGGTTGGCCCCGGCGGCTTCCTGCGGCAGGGCCCCGGCGACCAGCAGGCGCCGATCCCCCCTGCACCGCCGCGCCGGCTGGTTCCGGCCAAGCCGAGCCCGGAGATCGCCGACAAGACTTCGCTGCTCGATCTCAACGATCGCATCTGCCGCTGGCCGATGGGCCATCCGGGCGAGCCGGACTTCCATTTCTGCGGCGAGAAAGTGAACCCCGGATTCCCCTATTGCGTGGAACATTGCGGTAGGGCCTATCAGGCGCAGTTGCCGCGCGGTCACCGGCGCCCGCCGCCGCCGTTGCCCTTCGGCGGGCCACGCGTAAGGTAAGGCGTTCCGCGCTACTCCGCCGGAACTGCCGCCTGCGCCAGTTTCCCGCGCACCGTCAGCAACAGCCCGGCAAGCCCCGCCGCCAGCGCCAGCGCCGCGATCCAGATCATGGTCAGCCGGTAGCTGTCCGGCGACGGAAACGATGCGCCGCCGCCGGGGGGAGAGACCGAGCTGGTGGCGAGCGACAGGGCCACCAGTTGCGTGCCCACAGTGCCGAACATCCCCCGGATCACGGCCATTGCGCCGATAGCTTCGCTGGTGCGCTCCTCCGGCGCGGCATCGACGATGGCGATCGGGATCGCCGCATTGAGCAACGATGTGCCGAAAGAAATCACGATCAGCAGCGCGATCATCGCCGCAAGGGTGTTCGGCAGTGTCAGCCCAGACAGCCAGCCGATTGCGGCCAGAATGCCGCCGCCGACAATCGGCAGACGAACCGAATGTTTCTGCGTCAACCAGCCTGCCAGCGGACCCGCGAAGAACGACAGGAAATTGGAAGGCAGCTTGGCGAAGCCCGCCAGCGTGGCGCTGAAACCAAGGCCGGCCATGGTCCATGCCGGCGCCTGCATATAGGTGGAGAAGACAAAGACGATCTGCGCGCTTCCCAGTCCGAGCAGGACGGCGGAGATGTTGGCGACGGCTATGTTGCGTTCGCCCAGCAGGCGCAGATTGATGAACGGTTCTCGCGCCTTGAGGCTGCGCATGGCCCAGATGGTGAGCAGGGCCAGCCCCAGACCGATAAGTCCCAGACACCGCGGATCGAGCCAACCGTAGGTCTTGGTCAGGCTGAGACCCAGCAGCATGGCGGCAATGCCCGGGGCTGGCAGCAGGCCCTCAACCCAGTCGATCTTCTCCTTGGGCGGAATGCCTGGCTTGGCAGGAACAATCAGACGCACCACCAGCCAAGACGCGATCAGCAATATGGCGCTGACCACGAATAACCAGTGCCAGTTGAACCGGTCGATGATCGCGCCGCCCAGCACCAGGCCGACTGCGACACCGACACCTTGGGCAGTGGTCATCAGCCCGATGGCGACGGGAATGCGCCGGCTGGGCAGAGATTCGCGCAGGATGCCGATCGACAGCGGAATCGCCGCCGAAGCGAAGCCCTGCAGCGCGCGCCCGAACAGGACAATGCCGAAATTGCTGGTAAGCGCGCTGACGATGGAGCCCAGTGCGGCGACCGAAAGCAGAATCAGCATCATGCGCTGACGGCCGTACATGTCGCCCAGCCGCCCGGCGACGATGCAGGCGACCGTGCCGATCAGCATATGCATCGTCACCAGCCAGCCGGCCATTATCGGATCGCCGAAGTCGCGGATCAGGGTCGGCAGCGCGGCATAGAGCATCGACGTTTCGAACGTGGCCGAAACTTCCGCGAGAAAGACCGCGGCAATGATTGCATTCGGACCTGATCGCATGAAAACCCACTCCCCACCGGCCATGATATCCTGGCCGTGTTGGCCGCATACTCCAACGGATTTGCTGCTATGGCAATGGGCGAGAGAGAAAGGAATCGCGTTTGATCCAAGTCCACACTGCCTGGTGGGCGCATTATCTTGGCGATCTCGCAGCCTGGAGCGCCGCCGCGCTGGCCGGCCGCTGGCAATACCGGCGATGGCCGGAAGATGCGCGCCGCCTCGCCGGGATCACCGGGGCATCCTACTATGTGACGCTCGCTCTGGGCGCACTGGCCGGCGCCTGGCTGACGGGATCGCTCAATTCGCTGCGCTCGATTGCCGCCGCACCGTCTCACAGCGTCGCAGGGGCGCTGGCGGGCGGCATTGTCGGCGTCGAACTGTGGAAGTGGCGCAAGGGCGTGACGCAATCGACCGGGGCCGCCTTTGTCCTGCCGATTGCGGTGGGCATTGCCGTGGGCAGGCTGGGCTGCCTGTTTTCGGGTCTGCCGGATTTCACATATGGCAGTCCGACCACGCTCCCCTGGGCCGTAGATCTGGGTGACGGCGTCGCCCGCCACCCTGTTCAGCTCTATGAATCGCTGGCCATGGCGCTGTTCGCGCTGGCCTATGCGCAGGCCCGGATTCGCGGCCAGGCGTGGGCGCGCGAGCATGCTTTCCATGCGCTGATAATCTTCTATGCTGCCCAGCGCTTTGCGTGGGAGTTCCTGAAGCCTTATCCGCCGGTTGCGGGGCCGCTCAATATCTTCCACCTGCTGACCATGGGGATGGCAATTTATGGAATCGTCTGGTGGCGGCGTGGAAATGCTGGAACAGCCCGGCCCGGCTGAAGCCGAACAGCGTAAGGCCGCGCCTTATATCTTTCACGGCCAGACCACCTCGCTGTGCGAGACCTGCCTCGAGCCCGTCGCCACCAAGGTCATCATCGAAGACGACAAGGTCTGGTATCTGAAGCGCTGTTTCGATCACGGCGTTCAGAAAGTCCTGATCAGCGACGACCTTGAATACTGGCGTCAGCAGAAACTTTGGCTCAAACCCGGCGACCGCCCGCTGACCGCCCAGACCCGAACCGAAGCCGGCTGCCCCTTCGATTGCGGCCTGTGCCCCGATCACGAGCAGCATTCGTGCCTCGCCATCGTCGAAATCAACCAGGCCTGCAATCTGGCCTGCCCGGTATGCTTTGCCAATGCCACCGACCTGCACGGCAGCCACCGCCCGGTGGCCGAGATCGAGGCCATGCTCGATGCGCTGGTCGCAAGCGAGGGCGAACCGGACCTGGTGCAGATTTCGGGCGGCGAGCCGACGATTCATCCGCAATTCTTCGACATTCTTGACGCTGTGAAGCAGCGGCCGATCCGGCACGTGATGATCAATACCAATGGGGTCAGGATCGCGCAGGACCGGGCATTCGTAGAACGGCTTGCGACTTATGCGCCGCGGCTAGAAGTCTATCTCCAGTTCGATTCGATGAATGACGATGCCCTGATGGATCTGCGCGGCGCCAGGCTGGCGCGCATTCGCCAGCAGGCGCTCGAAGAACTGGAGCGCGTCGACCTTTCGACCACACTGGTCGCCGTGGTGAAGCGCGGGATCAACGATGGCGAAGTGGCGGAAATCGTCAATCACGCGCTCGAATGGAGCTGCGTGCGCGGTGTCACGTTCCAGCCGGTACAGGATGCCGGCCGCAACGAGCATTTCGATGCTGGCGAGAACCGCGTGCTGATTACCCAGATTCGTCGCGAAGTGGCGAAAAGCGGTGTCTTCGGCCTGGAAGACATGATCCCGCTCCCCTGCAATCCGGACCAGATCTGCATCGGCTATGGCCTGCGGCAAGGTCGCACCGTGACGCCGATCACCTCGCTGCTGCCGCGTGACCTGATCCTGCAGGGCCCCAACACGATCAGCTACGAAGCCTATCCCGAACTGCGTTCCTCGATCCTCGACTTGCTCTCGCTGGCGACGACACAGTGCAATACCGAGGAAAAACTCGCCGGCCTGCTGTGCTGCCTGCCCCAGGCCATGGTGCCGCAGGAGCTATCCTACGCGAATTCCTTTCGCGTGGTGATCCTGCAATTCCTCGATCGCTACAATTTCGATCTGGGCACGGTGAAGCGCAGCTGCGTCCATTTCGTTACGGGCGAAGGGCAGATCATTCCCTTCGATACCTACAACACATTTTATCGCGAAGGTGCGGAAGGCGCGGGTGTCGTGGCGCGGCACCGGGCACTCGCCGCCGGAAGGCGCGCGCGTTGAAAGTGCTTGGCGGCATATTGATCGGCGCAGGCATCCTGCTTTGCGGTCTTAGCGGACTGTGCACGCTCACTCTGGTTCTGGAGGAATTGACCGTCACCTATTCGCAAACGGGCGAATGGATGGCGGTCATTGCGCTGGTCGGCGGAATTCCCTTCCTCGTGGGACTGGGCATGATCTTCGGCGGGTGGAAGCTCGTTCAGCGAAAACCAGGAAACTGAGGCGGCAGCGGGGTTGGAACAATGAAAAACGTCTTCGGCGGCATTTTCATGGGATGCGGGATACTGATCGGCGGCCTCAGCGGACTTTGCACCCTGTTTGCGATAGCTACGGCGATGATGGACATGGGTTCGTCCAGCAGCAGCGAAATGATTTCCATCGTTCCAGCAGCCCTGATCTTCGGAGGCATTCCCCTGGCCATCGGCATCGGCCTGTTCTTCGGCGGCCGGGCACTGATGAATTCACCCTCTCCTCCGCCCCCGGTCGTGGCCGAAGTGCCGCCCGACGAAATCAAGCAGGCGACGCCGCCACAGGAAGAGCTGTGAAGGATTTGCGGTCATGAAAAACGTCTTCGGCGGCATCATGCTGGGCTGCGGCATCCTGATTGCCGGGACGGCAGGCAGCTGCGCAGTCATCCTGCTGACTCTTTTCCCTGATACGAAAATCACCTGGGAAGGCATTTCGGTATTCGGGCCGCCAATCGGAATTGGGATTGTTCTGGCTGCTATAGGGTCCTGGCTGATTTTCGGACTGCGCAGTCAGGCCGGGCAGCCTTCCGGACAGGCACAGCCCGCCACGCCGCCGGACGAAATCAGGCGCGCCGCACCGCCCGCCGATCCGCCGGATTCGCCCGGCTAGCCTCGGAAGGAGACGCTGGTGAAGAACGTTTTCGGCGGATTGATGCTGGGATGCGGACTGCTGATCGCCGGCGTTGCGGGAGGCATAGCGCTGGTCGTCTGGTCGCTGTCGCGCGATACGGCGTTCCCGCTGGAATATCTCAACGTGCTGATCGCCCCGGCGCTTGTCGGCCTGGCCATCGCCGCAATCGGGCTGGCTGTTATCATGGTTGGGCGAAAGGCAAGGCAAGATGACGCCGGAAGCAACGCCTCAAGCACCGTCAGGCCGGCAACACCGCCGGCAGACCCGACGTCGCCGCCGGAGTGAAGCGCACCGGCACCGATAGATAACCCTGCACGGTCGAAATGTCGGGGATTGGCTCCAGCCCTTCCTCGACCAGCCTATAGTCCGGCATCCGCCGCAGCACTTCCTCCATGCATATCCGCGCTTCCAGCCGCGTGACATTGGCGCCCAGGCAATGGTGCGCGCCCGCACCGAACGTCAGGTGACGATTGGGCATGCGGCGAATGTCGAACCTGTCGGCATTTTCGAAGATCTCCTCGTCGCGGTTGGCGGAGGCCCAGCACATGAATACCTTTTCCCCTTCGCTGAGCGGCTGCCCGCCGACTTCGGTATCATGTGTCGCCACACGCGCGAGACCCGGTTGCGGCGAGAAATAGCGCAGAATTTCCTCGATGGCGCGCGGCATCAGGTCCATGTTGGCCAGGAGATCCTCGCGATCGTGCGGGTTGCGGGCGAGATGGACCCAGGCGCTGCCTAGCAAGGCCTGCGTGGTTTCCAGCCCGCCGGTGACGAAATTGATGAGAATCGCCAGCAATTCCCATTCCTCGAGCGGCCGGCCATCGATCCGCGCTTCGAGCAGCCGTGCAATCAGGCCGCCTTCAACCGGCTCTGCGCGTTGCGCTTCCAGAGCTTCGAGAAACGCCTGCTTGGTCCAGGTGAAGCGTTCCATCACCTTGCGCATGGCTTCCTCAGGATCCTGCACCATGCGATTGGCGCTGCGCCGCTCGGAAACATAGTGCGGCCAGTCCGCCTCGGGCAGGCCAGTGAGCCTTAGCGTCGCAAGGGCTGTCAGCGGTGCGGCCAGATCGTGGACGAGGTCGCCCTCGCCTCGCTCGATGATCCGGTCGACCAGTTCGCGTGCGACGTCGCGCAGCCATGGTTCCATTTCCGCCAGCCGGCGCGGATCCACAACTGGCTCGAGCAAGCGGCGGTAAGTATAGCTTTCCGGCGGATCGAGATCGCCCGGCAGCACCCAGGGCGGATCGCCTGGCGCGCGGTTCGAAGGGATGCTCATCCCCGCACGCAACGAAAAACCCTCATCGTCGCGCACTACGCGTTCGACGTCCTTGTAGCGAGTCAGCACCCAGAAGCCGCCATAGGCTTCGGTCCGCGCGACGGGGCAGTGGCCGCGCATGTGCTTGAACACGGCGTCGATATTGGGACCGAATTGCGGATCGTGATGATCGAAGCGCTGCACGAATTCGTTTATGTCGAAGTCCTTCATCGTCCTCTCCCGCCCTGTCTGTTCAACGATAGGCCCACCTGGGACCGGCGATCAACCACCGGCGATAGGTCTGGCAAAATAGGCATTGCCTGCGCATCATCGCAGGATGAACCGCCGATTCGTCCTCACCGCCCTTCCCATCCTCCTTGCACTGACAGCCGCCGCCCCGGCGCGCCGCCCGGCGCCACCGCCGGCCCCGCTGCCCGATCTGGTCCGCGTGGCCATGGTGACCGAAATGGGCACGATCATGCTCGAACTCGATGCCAAACACGCGCCCGTAACAACGCGCAATTTCGTGCGCTATGCCGACGAGCACCGGTTCGACGGGATCGTATTCTACCGGGTCATGCGGCTTGCCTGGGGCGAGCAGCCCAATGGGCTGATTCAGGCCGGAACCCGCGGCGATCCCCGCCGGGAGAGACCGGCGATTGCCCATGAACCCACCAGCGAGACCGGCATTCTGCACAAGGCCGGCGCGATTTCGATGGCGCGCTGGGCGCCCGGCACCGCCAAGGGCGATTTCTCCATCCTGCTGTCCGACATGCCGGGCCTCGATGCCGACCCCGCTTCGGACAATCCCGAGCTCAAAGCGGGCTTTGCCGCATTCGGCCATGTCGTCGAAGGCATGGACGTGGTGCGCAAGATCTACGATGTGCCGTTGTCCTCCACTCTGGGCGAAGGGGTGATGAAAGGCCAGATGATCGAGAAGCCGGTCAAGGTACTGACCGTGCGACGCGTACCGCCGGCCGGCTAGGTCTGCAGGGCCGCCACACATTCTCTGGCCGATGAATTTGAATAAAATATTTACTTAATCCCCAAAGCAATCGGACATTGATTGGGGACTAGCCTTCGCTTGTCCTGGGTAAG
>JBFWSE010000144.1:0-8597 GCA_050248535.1 Novosphingobium sp. | reverse complement strand
CCGGTCCGCTGTTCGAAAAGACCGTGAGCAACATGCAGGAAGTGCGCGCGCGCGGTGGCAAGCTCGAGCTGATTTCCGACCAGGAGGGCCTTGCCGAAGCGGGCGAAGGCTGCCTGGCGACCATCGAGATGCCGCGCGTCCATTCGCTGATCGCGCCGCTGGTCTATGCTGTTCCGGTGCAATTGCTTGCCTACCATGTCGCTTGCGTCAAAGGCACCGATGTCGAACAGCCGCGAAACCTTGCCAAATCCGTTACGGTGGAATGAGTTGCCGGCGGCGCCCGGGCGAGGCTTTTTTTGCGGTGAAACGATGCCGTTGCTTTACTGTGTAATAACTACTCGCATTTACATGGCCAGGGGTGAAGCACGCCGAAACCCTTTCCGCGCCCTTGCCGCAAAACCTGCCAGCCTTGGCAATTCTGGGACTCACCGCACCGGGCGGTGAAGATTGGACCCGCCTGCGCGGGCTGCAATATTCGCATCAGGCGAAGGCATCGGTCGCCCGGGCGCTTGCCCACGGCGTTGCGGGAATCGCCTGCATTGCGCTGTTCATGGGCAAATTAGGCCTGATACTGGCGCTGGCCTGGACGGCCTTTCTGGTAGGTTCCGTGGCCCTTGCCGCACGCCGCGACCGTTCGCTTGCCGATGCCGACCGCCGCAACATGACTCGCGACGAAGTCAACGGCCAGACCGTCGGCTCGATTCTACTGGCTTTGGTTTGGGTGGTGCCTGTGGCTCTATCCAGTCGCTACGGCACCGAGGAAATCCGGCTGGAGCTTTGGGCCGTGATCGCCATGCTGGTTACAACTGTGGCGATCGCGCTGCCGGCCGCGCCGATGGGGACGCTGCTTTTCACCTGGCTGGTCGGCGGCGCGTCCATGCTCAATTTCGCGCTTACCGGTTCATGGGAAATGGCGACTGTCGCCCTGGCCTTCTGTTTCATCGCGACGGCGGGCACAATCCAGGCCGCGCGCAATCATCTCAACGCCAAGATCGCCGAGGCGGGCATGGCCGACAAGGACGAAGTCGTTTCGCTGCTGCTGCGCGAGTTCGAGGAAGGCGAGGCCGATTGGCTCTGGCAAATCGATACGTCGCGCAGGGTTCGGGCTGTTTCCCCACGCTTTGCCTTTGCGCTTGGCCTTGAGCCTTCCGAAATCAACGGCAAGCCGCTGATTCAACTGATCGCCGGCCCGGCCTGGGATACCGGCCAATTCCCCTCAAGCCTCCACGACCTTGCCGAGCGGCTCAAGCGGCGCGAGAGTTTTTCGGCCCTGCTGGTGCGTGTCACGATCAAGGGACAGCAGCGCTGGTGGGAGCTTTCCGGCACGCCCAAGCTCGACGACAACGGCGTGTTCGACGGATTCCGTGGCGTCGGTTCGGACGTCACCGAACAGCGCGAAAGTTCGGACAAGATCGCCCATATGGCCCGCTATGATGCACTGACCGGCCTGCCCAACCGCATGATGCTGACCGAAGCGCTGGGTGAGGCGATGCGCTATTCGGAGCAATGGCGCACGCGCTGCGCCTTTCTGATGATCGATCTCGACCGGTTCAAGGCCGTCAACGATACGCTCGGCCATCTGGTGGGAGACCAGTTGCTGGCGCGGGTGTCGGAGCGCTTGCGCGAGCAGTTGACCGAAAACGAACTGTGCGGGCGGCTCGGCGGCGACGAGTTCGCCATAGTCGTGCGGGATGCCTCGAACTTCGAACATATCGAGCGCGTGGCGAACCGGGTTATCGACCGGCTGTCGCAGCCCTACGAAGTCGATCATCACACGCTCTATGTTGGCGCCAGTGTCGGCTCGGCGATCGGCCCGCGCGACGGGTCGACCGTGGAGACGCTGATGCGCAATGCCGACCTTGCGCTCTATCGATCCAAGGAAGCGGGCGGCGGCTGCCATCACACCTACGAGCCTGCGCTGCATGCCCATGCCGAGGAACGCCGCAAGCTCGAATTCTCGCTGCGCCGCGCCCTGGAAAGGAACGAATTCACGCTGAACTATCAGCCCGTGGTCGATGCCACCAGCGAGCAGATCGTCAGCTTCGAAGCGCTGATCCGCTGGCATAGCGACGAGCATGGCAATGTCAGTCCGGCCAAGTTCATTCCGCTGGCCGAAGACACCCGGCTGATCGTGCCGATCGGTGAATGGGTTCTGCGCGAGGCCTGCCGCGAGGCGGCGCGCTGGCCCTTCAACGTCAAGGTTGCCGTCAATGTCTCGGGCGAACAGCTGCTCGATGCCAATTTCGGCGCTAGCGTGGTCGGCGCGCTATCGACCAGCGGGCTGCCGGCCAATCGGCTGGAACTGGAAGTGACCGAGAGCATCTTCGTGCGCGATGCCAATCAGGCGCGCGCCGCGCTGGAACAGGTCATGGCGCTGGGTTGCGGCGTAGCGCTCGACGATTTCGGCACTGGCTATTCGTCGCTGGCTTATATTCGAAATCTCCGTTTCTCAACGATCAAGGTGGATCGCACGTTCGTTCAGGGTGCGGCTTCGCAGAACCCTGAAAGTCTGGCGATCATCCGGGCGGTTGTGGCCATGGCTGACAGTCTTGAGATGTCGACCACGGCGGAAGGCGTCGAAACCGAGCAGGAACTGGCTATCGTTCGCCGGCTCGGCTGCCGCAAGATCCAGGGTTATCACTTCGGGCGTCCGATGCCTGCCGACGAGGCCATGGCCCTGTTCGATCGCGTCCACCATGTCCGCAGCGGTGCGGTGGCCTGACGCGGCCTCGCTCAGGCCCCGACCAGTGCCCTGGCGGCGCTTTCGAACAGCAGTCTACCGTCCGTGCCGCCCTGCGCCGCTTCGATCATTCGTTCGGGATGTGGCATCATGCCCAGCACATTGCCGGACTCGTTCAGCAATCCGGCAATAGCGCGAGCTGAGCCGTTGACTTCTTCGGCATAGCGGAAGGCTACCCGGCCTTCGCCTTCGATCCGGTCGAGCGTTGTCTCGTCGGCGAAATAGTTGCCGTCGTGATGGGCGACAGGAATGCGTACCGTTTGCCCCTGGCTGTAAGCCGACGTGAACAGCGACTGTGAATTTTCGACGGTCAGCGTCACTTCGCGGCAGACGAAGCGCAGGCCCGCGTTGCGTAACAGCGCCCCAGGCAACAGCCCGCTTTCGGTGAGCACCTGAAATCCGTTACACACGCCCAGCACAGGCACGCCGCGATTGGCTGCCGCAATCACGGCCTGCATGATCGGCGAACGCGCCGCCATGGCGCCGCATCGCAGATAGTCGCCATAGGAAAAACCGCCGGGCAGGGCGATGAAATCGAGCCGTTCGGGCAAGTCGGCGTCGCCATGCCAGACACGAAAGGTCTCGCCGCCGCACACTTGCTCCAGCGCCACCGCCATGTCGCGGTCGCAGTTCGAACCGGGAAAGGTGATGACGGCGGAACGGAAGCTCATGCGGCGACTCGCTCGATGCGGAAATTCTCGATCACCATGTTGGCAAGCAACTGCTTGCACATGTCCTCGATCGCCGCGTCGGTGACGCTCTCGTCCACGTCCAGCTCGATCAGCTTGCCGGCGCGCACGTCTTTGACGCCTTTGAAACCCAGACCTTCGAGCGAATGCTGGATCGCGCGGCCTTGCGGATCGAGCACCCCGGGCTTGAGGCTGACGGAAACGCGCACTTTCATCGAATCTTCGCCTTCGTTTGCGCCGATCGGGCGGGGGAGGGGACTCGCCGGCAGCCTATGCAGCCATGACCCCGGCGGGGCAAGCCGCGAGCCCGTGCAGGAGGTTGCCTTTTCCGCAAGTTGATGGGCCCCATGCGGCTCATTGCATGGTCCAGCCCGTTATCGTCGTCATAGGGGCAGAGCCAGGACGCTACCAGCTGTCTCCACTCCCCGTTCATATCGGTGCGAAATGTACTGTCTGCTTTGCGCCCGAGGTAAAGGGCACGACGATGTCGCGAAATTCCGCATGCGCGGGCTCGGAGCGCGAGGCGTGGTGCACTTCCACCGATTCCCATTCGGCCAGAAACATCACCGAATTGGGATGCTCGACGCCACGCAGCGCCCGAAACGATAAGCAGCCCGTGAACTGGCGAGTAAGCGGCAAGGCTTGGGAAGTGAAGACCTGGAGAAATTCCTCCATCAAGCCGTCCTTGATCTCGATTTCGGCGCGTTCCAGAACCATGGCATCTCTCAATTCGGGTTAATTTTCTGACAGACTGCGGTCGCAGCCATGTGCTTCAACGGGTGACGCCAGCGCGACGACCGCTCGCTCCAATCGTCAGCAGGCGCGTGTCGCTGGGGTTGCACGACCAGTTGACCGCGTCCCTGACGTCGCCCGTTCCCTTGTAGCGCGCCATCTGCGGAAACATGCAGAGCGGCATGGTATAGGTGGGGGTGGCCATGTTGGCGGCCTTGGGCGCGCCGGGCATGAACTGGCGGTTGGCGACACTGGCGGGGAGACTGTTGGGGGCCTGTCCGCCCTCCACCCAGTTCTCCATCGCGCCCAGTGCGTCGAAGCTGTTCGGTCCGATGCCGGTGATGCTGCAATGGCCGGTGCCCGGCAGCAGGAACAGCCGCGCCCGGTTCTGGACCCGGGCATAGCCGCCATGGCCGGCAGCCAGGCGCTTGTACCAGTTGATCGAGGAGTAGGGCGTCAGTTTCTCGTCGCTGAGATTGTGCCACATCAACAGTTTGGTTCGCGATCCCATAAATGTGGCGACATTTTCCGGCAGATGGCCGGCGCCCAGCCGCATGGCCTGTCGGATCCTGGCAACCTCGACAGAGGGGATCGCCGCGTGAAAGCCGGCAATCGCTCCCGGCCCGCCGCGCCGGAAGCTGTAGATCGAGGCCGGCACGAAAGCCGGATCGTTGCGATGGACGAAGACCTTGAGCGTGCCATTGGTGAGATCCGCCATGGCCGCGGGCTCCACCGCCAGTTCGCTGATGCTGTACCCCGGCTGGACCACATTCCCGCGCTCGTCGGTAACGCCGCTGACCACGACGCTGAGCGTTTCGATCTGGGCGGGCGTGAAGCACTGGCCTGCCGCCGATCCTGACTTGCAACGCGGCAGATCGCGTTCCGGATCGAAATTGCAGGCAGCGGGGTTCTGGATCAGGCCGTCTTTCACTCCATCGGTAGCGTCGCACCGGTCTTTCACCGTCTGGTCGAACAGCGCCAGCAGCGCCGGGCTGAGTGCCCCGCCCGGCGAGCGCGCCGCGGCTGCGCCGATCGCCGAGGCCTGGATCGTCATGCCGACCGAATCGTATGGCGAGCCGGCGATGATCCCGTCGAACTCTTCGGGGAAATAGGAGGCGGCCACCATGGCATCGCGCCCGCCGCCCGAGCAGCCGTTGAAATAGGACCGGCTGATCGCCTTCTCACTACCGTTCACCCGGGCATAGAAGGCGGTTGTGTAGCTCTTGCCCATGCGGGTGAGCACCTTGTCGGCGCGGTAGAGGAAGTCGTCGACATAGTCGTCATCGACCGTGCCGTCTTTGCGCAGCGCCCAGCTGGCGGAATCGAAGCCCTCGTGGCCTTCGTCAGTGGCGAAAGTGGCATAGCCCTTTTCGATGATCTGTTTCGAGGTGCCTTGCGCGGTAACCGTGATCGTCGGCATGGCCGGATTGCTGACGGCGAACTGCCCGCAATGGCCGCTGCACCCAAGCTGAAGATACTTGCCGTTCCAGTTAGCCGGGAAAGTCGCCATGAAATTGGCCGTCTTGCCGCTTGCCGGATTGGTGACGAAGCTGCCGACGACCTGGCAATAGGCCGGGGTTGCGCCACTGGCCGCGACATAGCGGGTCGCCCCGCTGAAGGCCCCGTTCCTGATCGGCTTTACTGTCACGCCCTGGGGCGCCAGGGACTGTGCGGAGGCGGCGTTGCACTGGCCTTCGAGCGCGGAAAGCGGCTCGGCCGATACTGCGGGCGTCTCATGCGTCAGGCCACCGGGCATCAGGCCGGCGGCTGCGCCTACCGCAAGCAAAGTGAACAGTGCGGCCCCTGCGGTCCTGGTTGTGGCGATCATCTGCTGTCCTCTCTTCGTTCGGCGCCGCTTACCGGTGCCAGGTCGTGAATTCGTCGACTGCGGCCCTTGTGCTGACCAGCGAGTTTTCCGGGGCACTTTCGTCGATATGGCCCAGCGCCATGCCGCTCAGCACGATATGCTCCTGCGGTATCGCGAGCTCGCGGTGGACCACGGCGCCGTAAGTCGTCCAGGCCTGCTGCGGGCAAGTCTCCAGCCCATGCGCGTGCGCCAGGATCATGACGTTCTGCATGAACAGGCCGCAATCGATCCAGGCCCCCAGTGCATGCGCCCGCTCCATGGTGAAAAACAGCCCGACCGGCGCGCCGAAGAAGGTGAAATTCCGCAGCATCGCCGCCTTGCGGGCCGGATAGTCGGTCCGTTCGATGCCGTACTTCGCGTAAAGGTCATAGCCGATCTTGCGCCGCCGCGAGAGATAGGGCTCCCACATCTGTTCGGGCTCGTAGTGGTATTCGGGGCTTTTCTCGTCGGCTTCGGCAGCCGCCAGCACCGCCCGCGACAGCCGCTCGCGCGCTTCGCCGGTGACGACATGGACCAGCCAGGGCTGGATATTGGTGCCCGATGCCGCGCGCGACGCGGCGGCCAGGATTTCGCGCACCACTTGCTCGGGAACCGGATCGGCGAGGAAGCGCCTGACCGAGCGCCGGCCGGAAACGGCTGCGATCGCGTCCATCAGTTGCCGGCCTCGAGTTCGGCGCGCCGCTGCTGCTTGAGCACGAAGCGCTGGATCTTGCCGCTGGGCGTCTTGGGCAGGCTCGCGGCAAAATGAACCCGGCGCGGAAAGGCATGGGCGGCGAAGCGGGTCTTGACCCATTGCTGGATATCGCGCTCCAGCCCGGCAGAGGGCGCATGGCCCTCGGCGAGCACGGCATAGGCCTCGATCACTTCGCCGCGTACTTCGTCGGGAACCGCGATCACGGCGGCCTCGGTGACGGCGGGATGAGTGAGCATGGCCGATTCGACCTCGAACGGCCCGATCCGGTAGCCCGCCATGATGATGACGTCGTCTTCGCGGGCAGAGAAATGGAAATAACCCTCGGCATCCTGCATGCCGGTATCGCCGGTGATGTAATAGCGGTGATCGGCGGAGAATTTCTCGGCGGACCTGGCCGGATCGCCGTCATAGCCCGCAAACCAGGCAAGCGGGCTGGCGCCAAGGTCGATGGCAATGCGCCCCGGCTCGCCGGCGGCCAGTTCCCGGTCGCTTTCGTTGTCGAGCACCGTCGCGCGCCAGCCGGGCATGGCATGGCCCATCGAGCCTTCCAGCAATGGCCTTGCCAGTGCCGGGTGGTGATGGTTGTTGATCAGCATGCCGGCTTCGGTCTGGCCATAGTGATCGTGCACCGCCACGCCCAGCACTTCGCGTGCCCAGACATTGACTTCGGCAGTCAATGGCTCGCCCGCGCTCGATGCCCGGCGCAGCACCAGTGCGGCGGACGGCGTGATGCCCGAGGCGCGCAGGCTGCGGTAAACTGTCGGCGCGGCGGCGAAATTGGTCACCTGCTCGCGTTCGAGAATGGTCATGGTGGTGTCGGCCGAGAAACCGCCTTGCAGCAAGAGACTGCGCACGCCGGTCAGCAGGGTGCCGACGACAGCGTAATAGAGCCCATAGGCCCAGCCCGGATCGGCGGCGCACCAGAACACGTCATCGGGTTCGACCATGAGGCCGAACGCCATATAGGCCTCGCAGGCCGCAAGCGCGCGTGCCGGCAGGACGACGCCCTTGGGGCTTCCGGTCGTGCCCGAGGTATAGACTTGGATCATCGGCGCCTCGCCGCCCAGCCGCGCGGCGGGCAGGCCGGCTTGCGCAGTTGCCATCAGGCTGTCGAAGTCGAGCGCCGCGCTCCCGCCGCCCCCGGCGCAGATCACCTGCCATGGCGGATCGGCGGGAATGTCCGGCCCGGACGCCAGCTTGGCCAGCTGGTCGGCATCGCAGACCACCATTTTCGCCTTTGCGCCATGGAGACGAAGCGCGATCGCGGGCGGGGCAAAGGCGGTGAACAGCGGCACATGCACCGCGCCCAGCCGCCAGATGCCCATCAGCGCGATGACAAAGGCCCTGCTCTTGCCCATCAGCGTCGCCACCCGGTCGCCCGGGCCGAGGCCCATGTCCTTCAAGATGCCCGCGAATTTTTCGGACTCGGCCTTCAGCTCGCCGAACGTGAGGTCCGCGGGAGACAGATCGGGGGCAATGAAGCGGAAGGCGGCTGAGGCGGGATCGTGGCGGTCGCAGAGCAATTCGGCCACGCAGGCATCGGGCGCGCCGTAAAGTGCCAGCATCTGCGCGACGCGGGCGTTCAGGTCGACAGGCTCCGTCGGGCTATCGGCACTCATAGCTAGCCGCCACCTTGGGATCGCCCTGGGTGTATCGCGCCTTTTGCGGATAGGGGCAAACCGGCTGGCTGCGGCTGCCATCTGGCGATGTCAGATCGATCCGGCCGGGCACCTGGCCCTTTTCCACCCAGTTCACCAGATACTCGTAAATCCCGGTGCGCGAGAAGATCGGCGGGCTGGCCTTTTCGTTCGAAGTGCCATTGGGCGACTGGTGCCCGGCGCCGGGCACGACATAGAACCGGTAGAATTTCTGCAC
>JBFWSE010000143.1:0-8798 GCA_050248535.1 Novosphingobium sp. | reverse complement strand
GAAATGGGCCAAAATCGGCCCGCCCCTTCGGGGTCGCCTCAGGAAGCCCGCCGGACTTCGTCGCGCCTCTTGGACGGGTTCCCGACCCGCCCTGCGAGACGCTCCTTGCCAGCAGGCTTCCTGAGGCAATCAGGGTGGATCAGATATATCGCAACCCGCTCTAAGGCTGTCGATCGAGATGGCGTGGTGCATCTGCAACTGGAATCGGGATGCTTCTACGATCGCGCGAATACCGCCTACCAGCGCATCGCGGCCCTGAAAGTCGAAACCGACAGATGCCCGCCAGCGCGCATCGGGATGAAAGCAGCCGGTAACCAGCTCCCAGTCGCGGCAAGTGATGCCTACGGTGTATCGATCCGCCAGTTCGCGGATATCGAGCCTGTCCGAAATCGATTGCAGGTCTGCCATATCGCGCTCCCATTGCGATCTGCCCATGCCACATTGACGCAAGGATCAAGCGCGATCAAACTCCAAGGCAAGCAAGCGGGATTTACCCCGGCATATCCTTGCACCAGAGGAGAGCGTCCATGGCGGCAGTTGCAGATCATCCCCTGACCAGAGCTCGCTATGAGGCGCAGGGGCCCGATCTGGTGCGCGTCAGCGATGGGGCGAAGTGGGGCATGTTCGACCGCTACGGCGGCTGGATCGAAGGCGAATTGCGCCAATGCGATCCGCAGATGTGCATCTGGCTGACGGGCCTGGTGGTAGTCGAAGCGCGCAAGGCGCCAGCGGAGAGCGGACAATGAGCAATCGCGACAAGGCCGAATTGGGGGCAAGAATAAGGCGCAGCCCCGGCATTCCCTATCAGAAGCTGCTCGATGCCGATTCCCGGCCGGTTCCGCCGCATCTGCGCATCGATACAGCGGCCTTTCTTGGCGATCACGACATTCCGGTCGAACGCTATATCGATCCGGCCTATCACGAACTCGAAAAGCAACGCCTCTGGCCAAAGGTCTGGCAGATGGCCCTGCGCGAGGAGCGGATACCCGAAGTCGGCGATGCCGATGTCTATGAGATCAACGATGTCTCGATCCTGCTGATCCGAACCGCTCCGGACGAGATCAAGGGTTTCTACAACGCCTGCCTGCACATGGGCCGCAATCTGGTCGACCGGCCGTGCAATCTCGCCGAGGTCCGCTGCCCCTATCATGGCTTCACCTGGCGCACCGACGGCAAGCTCAAGCACATTCCCGGCATGTGGGATTTCCCGCATGTCGATGCGCGCAAGATGAACCTGCCGGAAGTGAAAGTGGCCTGCTGGAACGGCTTCGTCTTCATCAACATGGATCCGGACTGCGAACCGCTTGAGAGCTATCTGGGTGAAGTCTGGCATCACTGGGACGCCTATCCGCTGAGCGATCGCTACACCGTGGCGCATGTTAAGAAAGTCATCCGCTGCAACTGGAAGGCGGGGCAGGAGGCCTTCATGGACGCCTTCCACCTCGTCGCCTCGCACCCGCAGATCCTGGCGGCGGCCGGCGACGACAACACCCAGTACGATGTGTTCGGCAATTGCTCGCGCGCGGTGACTCCGGCCGGCACGCCCAGCCCGCACCTCAACTGGACGCCGAGCGAGCAGCAGATCGCCGACAATGTCTACAAGCCGCGCGATTCAACCGGCGGTGTCACGGTACCCGAAGGCATGACCTACCGCGAGTATGGCGCGCATATCGGCCGCGAGGAGCTGCGCAAGACCATCGGCGACAAGGCCGATGCGCTGTGCGACGCGGAAGTGATGGATTCGTTCTATTACACGCTGTTCCCCAATTTCCATCCCTACCTCGCCTATGCCCAGGTGATGCAGCGATTCCTGCCCTGGGGCGATCGCCATGACATGTGCACCATGGAAGTGATCTACCTGAAGCCCTTCAAGGGTGAGCGGCCGCCGCCGGCGAAGATCACAGAACTCGGCGCCGACCAGAGCTTTCTCGAAGCGACGGAGCTGGGCGCGGCAGGCGCGCTGATCGCCCAGGACGAATGGAATCTCGAAAAGGTCCAGCGCGGCATGCACACGCTTCGGCGCAACAAGCCGGGGCTGACCATGGGGGTCTACCAGCACAGCCAGGTCCGGCATTTCCACAATATCTACGAACGCTACCTTGGTCTCGAACGCTAGAGCCTTTTTGGGAGAGCCGGGATGGAATTCAGGCAACTCGCCACCGGCTATACCTTCCTCGAGGCGCCGCGCGTGCAAGGCGATGCGGTGTGGTTCACCGATCTGCTGGCGGGCGGCGTGTTCCGGCTGAACGCGGACGGCACGACCAATTCCTTTCTACTGGACAAGCATCACATCGGCGGCATCTGCCTCAATCACGATGGCAGGCTGATCTGTGGCGGCAATGACGCGCATTACTGGCTCGATCCGGTGACCGGCGAAAGCGGCGTGGTGCTGAGCGAAGTTCACGGCGGGCCGCATCCCGGCTCCAACGACATGCTGCCCGACGACCGGGGCGGGCTCTACTGGGGCACGACTTCGCATGGCGGCAATTACGGTGACGGGCTGGAACCCGAACTGACCAAACTGATGCACCTCGACAGCGCAGGCAATGTGCGCGTGGTCAGCGAGGGGCTCAGTTTCGCCAATGGCGTCGGCATCAGCCCGGATGGCGGGACGCTCTATCACAACGAAAGCCTGCGCGGCTGTTTCGCCTATGACATCGCAACCGACGGCAGTCTTTCCAACCGGCGCATGTTCGCACCGCAAGAGGATTGCGACGGCCTGGCGGTGGATGTGGACGGCGGGGTGTGGATCGCCTGCTGCTTCACGGCCCAAGTGGTGCGCTACCGCCCCGACGGCACGCTCGACTACGCGGTGCCGGTGCCCGACTGCAATGTCACCAGCATCTGCTTCGGCGGTCCGGACTGGCGCGACGTCTATGTCACCACCGGAGGCGATGACGGCATCGAGATCATGATGCAGGGCAAGTTGCCGCTGCCCAATGGCCGGCTTTTCCATGCAAAATCGGATATCCCGGGGCTGCCAGTGCCGGAGACCCGGTTCGACCTGGCCTAATAAACCGGCCGGTCCTTGGGCCAGCCCTGCATGTCCCAGCCTTCGGGCGTCGCCCAGATGAATTCGAAGTGGTGGCCCAGCACTTTCCTCGCATCGAGGTAGATGAAGATCAGGCCGGGCACTTCGCCTTCGAAT
Source organism: Novosphingobium sp. (assembly GCA_050248535.1). Classification (GTDB taxonomy): domain Bacteria; phylum Pseudomonadota; class Alphaproteobacteria; order Sphingomonadales; family Sphingomonadaceae; genus Novosphingobium. The sequence continues at coordinate 5,650 of JBFWSE010000143.1, read as the reverse complement.
TCCACTGGCAGGCCAAGCTGGGCGATTTCTGCGCGCATCGCCGCTTCGTCGTCGCGGCGCACGGCAATGTGGTGGAAGCGCGGAACGATATCGGTCTTGTCCTCAGGCAGCACCGGCAAATAGTGATCGACATAGCCCTTTACCGGCTGGATGATCTCGAGCTGGTGGCCGTCATGCCAGCCCAGCGCGGCCTTGACCGAGCTTTCCTTGATGCCCTGGGCGGTCTTGAGCTGCATGTCCGGCTCGAACACGATCCAGTCGATCTTGCCGAAGCGGTTGTCGATCAGTTCCAGCGCTCCGAAGAGGTCGTGGGTGATATAGGCGTTCTGGAAATGGCCCTTGAAAAACATGGGCGCCCTCCTCTCCGGTATTTTCGTTGCGCGCCCATTCCGCACGGTTAGACTGCCGAGTCAACAGGAGCGAGAGAGGACATGGCCGAACAGGGCGAGGAAGCGCCGCTCGATCCGGAGCGCCGGATCGTCGATCCGCATTTGCATTTCTGGGAGATTCTCGCCGACCCGCTTGGCATGCGCGCGCCGCACCGGTTCCTGGCGCAGGAAGCGGCCGAAATCATCGCGCAGAGCGGACACAATGTGACGCATTCGGTCTTCGTCGAATGTCACGCCATGCACCGCTGCGACGGTCCGGAAGAACTGCGCCCGGTGGGCGAAACCGAGTTTGCCGCAGGGCAGGCGGCGATCAGCGCCAGCGGGAATTACGGCACGGCGCGGCTGGGGCACAGGATCGTCGGCACGGCGAACCTGTTGCTCGGCAGCCGTGTGCGGCCGGTGCTCGAAGCCCAGGTGGCGGCGGGCGGCGGCCGGTTTCGCGGCATTCGCATGGGCACGGCATGGCGCGCCTCGGGCATGTTCGGCATGGCGGCGGACCCGGCGGGCGCAGGCATCCTGGCGCGCGCGGAGTTTCGCGAAGGCGCGGCCGTGCTGGCCTCGATGGACCTCAGCCTCGATGTCTGGTGCTTCCACCGGCAATTGCCCGAACTGATTGCACTGGCCGATGCACTGCCGGACCTGGCGATTGTGCTCGATCACATTGGCTCGCCCGAGGATCGCAGTAAGGAAACTCGGGAGGAGTGGGCTTCTTCAATCCAAGAGCTGACAAAGCGGCCCAATGTCTGCATCAAGCTGGGCGGACTCGGCATGGACCTCGATCGCGGTATCGGACAAGCCTATCGCAATGCCTCTTCCGAAGTGCTGGCTGAGGAATGGCGGCCCTATTATGAGCTTTGCATCGAGGCGTTCACCCCCTCGCGCGCGATGTTCGAAAGCAATTTCCCGCCGGACAATTCGACCGCAACATACGGTGCGACCTGGAACGCCTTTAAACGCATCGCTGCTGGGAATTCGGAGAGTGAGAAGGACGCCCTGTTCAGCGGAACGGCTTCGCGGTTCTACCGTATCAATCTGGAGAGTTGAGCCGATGAAAGTGATCGTCAATCGCGCCCTGTGCGAAGGCAACGGCAATTGCGAGGCCGTGGCGCCCGATCTGTTCCGGCTCGACGATGACGACGAATTGCACATGCTCAAGGAAAGCATCGGCGAGGACTATCGCGCCAGGGCGCAGGCAGCGGTTCAAGCCTGCCCCAAGAACGCGCTGAGCATAGAGGAATAGGACGGGATCATGGTGGGGAGGATATCGGTCTGGCTGCTGGCGCTCGGAATGGCCCTGGCAGGCGCATGGCTGGGATGGGGCGGAACCGTGCTGATCGCGAATGGCGGCAGTTGGTATTATCTGCCCGCCGGGCTGGCGCTGGTCGCGACGGCCGCCGGGCTGGCTTTGCGCAGAGCCTGGGCACTTGTCCCCTTTGGCCTTGTGCTTTGGGTAACGCTGGGCTGGGCGTTATGGGAATCGGGCCTCGATTTCTGGCCGCTTGTCGCCCGCCTGGCAGCGCCCGCGGTTCTGGGACTGGCCCTGCTGCTGCCTTCCGTCAGCCCCAAACGAGGCTTCACGCGCACAGGCATGATCGGGCTGCCGGCAGGATTGATGATTCTCTTGCTGATTGCAGCGCTGCTGCGATCCGATCCCGGCATGCCGGACCTGAAAGGCGCTACGCCCATCGCCGAAGCGCCGGGAACCGATGGTGACTGGAAGGTCTGGGGCCGCACGCTCGATGGCAACCGCAATTCTCCATTGGGCCAGATCACCAATGCCAATGTCGGCCGCCTCGAACTGGCCTGGCAATTCAAGTCCGACGTGCCGCCCGGACAGTTCCACGGCTTCGAAGCGACGCCGCTTGCCGCCGATGGCAAACTCTACGTTTGCCTCGACCGCAATGTCGTGGTCGCGCTCGATCAGGAGACCGGAAAGCAGGTCTGGCGTTACGATGCCAAGCCCGATCTGGAAGGGACGTTTTCGGCAAATTGCCGGGGTGTCTCCTGGTATGACGCGCCGCCCGGTACGGAGGACTGCGCCAAGCGCATCCTGTTCGGCGTCAACGACGGACGCATGATGGCAGTCGATGCCCAAACCGGCCAGCTATGCCAATCGTTCGGGCAGGGAGGCCAGGTCGACCTCAAGGAAGGGCTGGGGCAGTTCGAGAAAGGTATGGCCTACCCGACTTCTCCGCCAACTATCGTAAATGGCGTGGCCATGACCAGCGGCTGGGTGACTGACGGTGTCCGCACCAAATCGCCTTCGGGCGGCATCCGCGCCTATGACGCGCTGACCGGCAAGTTGCTGTGGGTATGGGATTCGGGCCGCGAGGAACCCGCCAGGCCGCTGGCGCCGGGCGAGACCTATACACTGGGCGCGCCCAATGCCTGGGGGGTGTTCAGCGGCGATGAGGCGCTGGGGCTGGTCTATGCCGGCCTTGGCGTCGAGACGCCGGATTATTTCGGCGCGCAGCGCTCGGCGGGGGCAGAAAAATACTCAACCTCGATCGTCGCGCTCGACGTCAAGACCGGCAAGCCACGCTGGCACTTCCAGACCGTGCACCATGACATCTGGGACTACGACATCGGTTCGCAGCCGGTGCTGACCGACCTCAAGCGCGGCGTTGAGACCATCCCCGCGCTGATCGGCCCGACCAAGCGCGGCCAATTCTTCGTGCTCGACCGCCGCACCGGCGCGCCGATCTTCCCGGTTGAGGAAAAGCCGGTGCCACAGGGTGCGGCACCGGAAGACTGGACGGCGAAAACCCAGCCCTACAGCACCGGCTTCGCCAATGTCGCAGGTCCGCCGCTCAGCGAGAAGACCATGTGGGGCGCGACTCCGCTCGATCAGCTGGCCTGTCGCATTGCCTTCCGCCGGGCGCGCTACGAAGGCGATTTCACGCCACCGGGATTGAGGCCCGCGATTTTTTATCCCGGCTCCGCGGGCGGCTCCAATTGGGGCAGCGTCACGATCGATGCGGCAAGAGGGCTGATGATTTCGAATAGCCTCTATATGGCCGACACTGGCCGCCTGATCTCCCGCGCCGAGGCCGACAGAATGGCCACCGAATACAGCAAGGGCGGCAAGGCTTCGAGCTTCGGGTTCCCGCAGAAAGGCACCCCCTATGCCATGGACCGCACTGTGTTCCTCGGCCCCTTCGGCGTCCCCTGTCAGCAGCCGCCGTTCGGCCGGCTGAACGCGATCGACCTCGCAACCGGCAAGCTTGTGTGGAGCAGACCGCTCGGCGATGCCTCGGCGGCGGGACCATTCGGCCTTGAATCGCACCTGCCGATTACGATGGGCATGCCCAACTTCGGCGGTTCGCTGGCAACGGCGGGCGGTGTGACCTTCATCGCAGCGTCGCAAGATCGCACCTTTCGCGCTTTCGATACCGCCAATGGCAAGGCGCTGTGGTCCCATCGCCTCCCCGCCATTGCCGCGTCGACGCCGATGACGTTCCGTTCCAAAAGCGGTCGCCAGTTGGTGGTGATCGCGGCAGGCGGGCATCCGGCCTTGCCAGGCCCCTTGGGCGATGGTCTCTATGCTTTCGCCCTGCCAGCGAAGCGATAGGAGAGTATCCCGCATGTCCAGTCCGCACCTGTTCGGCCAGATGGTCCAGCTCGGCTATGTCGTCACCGATTTCGACAAGGCTTCGGCGCGGCTGGGCGAGCGATATGGGATCGACCGGTGGAAAGTCGTGCCGCTCGACCCCGGCAGTCCCGCCAGCCGCATCGCCATGGCCTATGTCGGCGATGTGATTTTCGAACTGGTGGAAGTCGATCTGTCGGTAGACCTGCTGCCGATCCACCGGGGCTGGCTGCCCGCCGAACCGCACCTGGCCCGGCTCAACCATGCGGCCTTCATGCTGCCTTCGCTCGAAGCCTGGCAGGGCGCGCAGGAACACTTCAGGGGCATGGGCGTCGATATGCCGGTGGTGATGAGCTTTGGAGACATTTTCGAATTCTTCTATGCCGACACTGTCGCCGAACTGGGCCACTGGAGCGAGTTCATTTGCCTCGGCCCGGCCGGGGCGGATTTCCTTGCCGATATTCCAAGGTTCTAGGAGAGACGGGATGTCCGAAACCTCGCTGGCCCGGCTCGAAGCCGAAAGCGCGATCCGGCGGCTGGTCGGGCTCTATTGCGACGCGGTCAACCGGGCCGATGCCGATGCGGCCGGGCTGCTGTTCGCGGAGGATTGCCGCGTGCGGATCGCCGATGGACCGGAAATCGAGGGGCGCGACGTGCTGGTGGAGGGCATGCGCCAGAGCTTCGGCGCTTTCGATTTCCTCCGCATGCAATGCACTGTTGCGGCCATCGATGTCGAAGGCGACAGGGCTAGGGCGCGGCTGCTGGTGCACGAAACCACGCACAAACCGGGCGCGGACGAACTGGGCGAGCTCTGGGGCAACTACGAGGATGACTATGTGCGCCTGCCGGAGGGCTGGCGCTTCCAGCGGCGGCGGTACACCCTGCAATTGCGCGCCTTGGTGCCGGTAACGAAGCTGCAGCCGGTCGAGGGGGTTGATCTGGGGTTTTCGTTTGATCCGTAGATTGCGGGGCTCGCCTAAGCAGGTGCGTCCGCTAATATGGACTTACCGCTGAAAGCGGCCGTTCCGGACACGACAACATTGCGGACGTTCACCAAGTGTTGGCGTGAAGGTACAACGCCAACTCGCGGAGATGTCTTCCCCAGTGACACCGATATAGCAGCTTGAAATGCCAGTGAGCGTCGTCCGTCCCCAAGTTCTCGGAGCGCCAGACTATCTCACTTAGGTCTTTCTCAATGTCGGCTAAGTCGTCGATTGCATCACCACACATAACCTTGTTGTCGATGGCCTCGGCGGGGTCTGCGACGGCATAAAATCCGAATTGAGGGAACCGCTCGGCAAGCGCCGAGTATCGCGCTTTGAAATTCCAGTCGGGCGGGTCGAGGTCATCTTCCGCGGGCTCGCCTTCTGGAGAGCTATGATAGGCCATCGCAAGCTCGTCGAGTGCTTCCGCAAGCCTCTCGTTGGTCGGGGGCTCGCGTTCCCCGATTAACGCCAAGAAACTGCGGACAGCTGAGACAGTCGGAGTGTCTTTCATTCAGTGAGCTTGCACGAAAGTGACCAATGTTCAATGTCAGCTTCCCCCGACATGCACGAACCCGCTCCGCGGGAGGGTCGCTTGGAGCTGACGTAGTGTGATAATCATAGGCTTTGGCCGAGGAGAGGCCACCGTCTGACCATGCAAGTCCCTTCAACGAGAGGAACTTGCCATG
>JBFWSE010000142.1:0-8836 GCA_050248535.1 Novosphingobium sp. | reverse complement strand
CCCGAAGATCGTTCGAATAAAAGGTCGCGCCATAGCTGCTGGCCTCCAACCCCAGCCAGCAGCTTGAATCACAAAATCACCCGCTCGGGAATCCCTCCCGATTCAATCAAACCGAAACAAACTCTAGATCGATCTCCCCGCGCCTTGCCAATAGGGTTCGCGCAGCTCGCGCTTCCTGATCTTGCCGCTGGGATCGCGCGGCAGTTTGTCGACAAAGTCGACCGAGGCCGGGCACTTGTAGTGCGCCAGATGCTCGCGGCAAAAGGCGATGATCTCCGCCTCGGTGACTTCCGCGCGCGGCTCGACAATCGCTTTGACGCTCTCGCCGAATTCCGCATTGGGCACGCCGATCACCGCGGCATCGCCGACAGCCGGGTGGTTGAACAGCACGGCTTCGACTTCGGCCGGATAGATGTTCGCCCCGCCCGAGATGACCATGTCCTTCTTGCGGTCGGTGAGGAACAGGTAGCCGTCCTCGTCGACATAGCCCATGTCGCCCAGAGTGAAGTAGTCGCCGCGCCAGGTGTCTTTATCCAGCTCCTTGGCCCCCTTGTAGACGAATTTCATCAGCGAGCGCGAGAAGACCAGGCCGGTCTCGCCGGGGGGCAGCTCGTTGCCTTCCTCGTCCATGATCTTGAGTTCGGTTCCCGGCGGGAAGGCCTTGCCGACCGAGCCGGGCTTGAGGCGCGCTTCGGCGGGTGAAATCATGCTCATCGCGCCCTCGGTGCCGCCATAGACCTCCCAGATCGAGCCCTCGGGGAAGTAATCCATCGCCGCGATCTTGACGTCGCGCGGGCACGGCGCTGCCGAGTGCAGCATCCCCTTGACCGAGGACACGTCGTATTTCGCGCGCACGCCGGCGGGCAGCGCCATGATGCGGATGAGGTGGGTGGGCACACAGGTCAGCCACGAAACCTTCTCGCGGTCTATCATCTTCAGGCAGGTCTCGGCATCGAAGCCGCCTTCCATCATGACAACGCGGTGCCCGGCGGCAAGGGCAGTCGTGCCGAAGCCGATCGGCTGCGAATGGTAGAGCGGGCCGCAGATCAGATGGACTTCGCCCGGATCGGGCACGCCCAGCATCATCAGGAGGCCGTTCTGCCCCGGCGAGGCCTGCTTGGTCGCCGCTTCGGTGACGCCGACACGTTCGATCGCCTTGGGGCGGCCGGTGGTGCCCGAGGAATAGAGCTGCATGTCGACCTTGGCGAAAGGATTGCCTTCGAGCGGGGCCGGCGCCGTCGCATCGCGAGCCTGTTCGTAATCCTCCAGCGCTATGGCATCGGGACCGCTCATCTGGCTGGCGCTGTCCTCGTCGTAAAATACCAGGGCAACGCCCGAATCCTCGACCAGATAGCGCACTTCGTCGCGCTTCAGCCGCCAGGCGATAGGAACAATCGCCGCGCCGAGCTGCCCCGCCGCTGCCATCAGTTCGAAGAACTGGACGCGATTGCGATAGGCGATGCCGATCTTGTCGCCTGCGCCGATCCCTCTTGCGGCGAGGAAAGCCCGCGCCCGCGAAACACGATCCTCGAATGCGCCGCGCGTCGTCCGCTCGTCGCCGACGACGAAGATCACTTCTCCCGGATCGCTCATGATCTAGCCCTTCAACCTGCAATAGCCGTTCTTGATCACCGTCACGCCGCGCTCGGCAATGACGCATTCGAACGAAACGTCATTCCCGTCGCGCCAGATCTTCGCGGTAATCGCCTCGCCCGGATAGACTGGCGACGACATGCGCACGGCCAGATGCTCGATCCGGTCGGGATCGCCCTGGCAACAGCCTTGCGCGACCGCGCGGGCGGCGATGGCATAGCTGCACAGGCCATGCAGGATCGGCGCGGGGAAACCGACCGAGACCGCCCGTTCGGGATCGATGTGCAGCGGATTGCGATCGCCCGACAGGCGATAGATCGCCGCCTGCTGGGGCAGCGTCTGGATGGTCACTTCCAGGTCGTGCGGTCGTTCGGGGATCGGGCGCAGTGGCAGCTCGCCGCCCGACGGCCCGCCGAAGCCGCCATCGCCCCGGCACAGCAGGGTCGAGACCGCAGTGGCGTAGAGCGTCCCGGTCACGGCATCGGAAATGGTGCTTTCGACATTGATCAGCGCGCCCTTGTCCTTGCCCTTGTCGGCAACGCCGAGACATCGCGCGGTCGAAACCATCGTGCCGGTGGGCGGCAAGGCCGCATGGATCGTCAGGCGCTGCTCGCCGTGGACGATTCGGGTATAGTCGATCCCGCCCACGTCGAGGAAATCGCCCGCGCCTTGCGAGAGCATGATAGCCATTGTCGGAAAGGCGCGCAGGCGCTTTTCGTAGACGTAGTCCAGTTCTTCGGGTGCGGCGCCGAGACCGATGCCCAGCGCATAGAGAATGGTGAAATTCTCGTCGTAAGAAAAAGTGGATGGCTCCGGCTGGAATTCAAGGATTTCGGGATATTTCATGGTGTCAGGGCCTCGATGGACTTGCGGATTTCCCGGGAATGTTCGTCCGGGCGGGGAGCAGGATGCGATGGGTCGGCAATGTGGGGCGTGGCGACGAGCGGCGTGCCCGGAACTTTGCAGATGCGATTTCCGGCGGCGACATCGAGAAAGTATCCGCGCGCCGCAAGCTGCGGGTCGGCGAGCAGTTCATGCGCATCGAGTGCGGGGAAGGCTTCGAGCCCGGCCTGCTGGAGCAGGGCGGCGGCATAGTGCTTGTCCTGCAGGCCGGTCCAGGCGGCAATGCCGGCTTGCGCGGGTGCCACGCCGGTGATCTCTTCGAACCGCGCGAGGTCAGTTGCGCCCTCCAGCCGCAATGCGATCCACTTGTCCTCGCCCCTGCAAGGGAACACGCCCTGCAGCGCCCCGAAGCGCGAGGCGTTGCCAACCAGCTCGCCGCCCCGGCCATGGCGCGTCGCTTCGAGAATGCCCTCGCCGGCAAGGGTGGCATAGACTTCGAGCTGCGAGACGTCGAACCAGCCGCCGCTCTTGCCTTCAAGGCGCAGCCTGAGGCCGCGCAGGGCCGCCAGTGCGCCAGCCAGCCCGCCAGTCGCATCGGGAAAGGCGTGGCCCAGCCGCAACGGATCGCCACCGGCATAACCAGTGCGCCCCTCGATCGACGAGGCGGCTTCGATCGAGGGGCCGTAGGAGCGCCAGTCCGCCCATGGCCCGCTTGCGCCCCAGCCAGAGAGTGAGACATAGACGAGGCCGGGGTTGAGTGCCGAAAGTTCGGCGGGGCCGATCCCCAACTTGTCGGCCACGCCCGGCCGGTAATTCTCGAGGACTATGTCCGCCTCTTTCGACAGTGCATGGGCGACTGCGCGGTCTTCCGCCCTGGTCAGATCGAGCTGGATCGAGCGCTTCCCGCGATACATCTTGGTCGCATAGAGATGCTGCATCAGGTCCGAGGGGGAGGCGGCCTTGCCGGGTTCGATCACCGTATCCTCGCGCGAGCCGGGCTGCTCGGCCCAGATCACGTCGGCACCGAGATCGGCCAATGTCCGCGCGGCGCTGGGGCCGGCCCAGAAGATGGTGAAGTCGAGGACCTTGATGCCGGAGAGGGGTAGGTCCTGGAGCCCCTCCCGTTGAGCTTCGCTCGACTGCGTCTCAGGGGAGGGGTTGGGGTGGGGCTTGCCGGCATGAGCTGAGTTATCCTGACAGCCCCCACTCCCCGACCCCCTCCCCTGAAGGGGAGGGGGAGGAGCTTCTCCCCCGAACGGCTGGAACACCCTGAGCGGATAGCCCGGCATTACTCCGCCACCCGGCGCCTGCTCCCAGTAATCCCGAAACGCGAGTTGCGGGTTGTCGGCAATGTCCCTGGCCCCCGCCACTTTGGCGCAGGCAACCCCGCCTTCCTGCAGGATAGACACCACTTCGTCGGCATCGTGCTGCAAAAGGAACCGCGCCAGCTCCGTATCCAGTTCCTCGCGATGGTCCCAGCGCGCGGCGCGGGCGAAGCGCGGATCCAGCGACCACTCGGGATGGCCCATGGCAATCGCCATCTTGTCGAATTCGGCATCGCTGACCACGCCCAGCGAGACGTGGCCCTTGCGGCAGGGCAGCACGGTCAGCGGATAGACTTCGGTGAAGCGTCCGGTTCGCCGCCGCAGATCGCCTGCCTGGGTGCGGGCAAAGGTGGACTGGTGAAGGAGAAGCATCGATTCCATGGTCGAGATATCGAGATGACGGCCCCTGCCATCGCGCATCCGCCCGATCAGCGCCGCCTCCGCGCCGAACGCTGCGGTGTAGCCTGCTGCGTAGGCGCATGTGTTCTCCGGCCCCGAGAGCGGCTCGCGATCCGGATCGCCGGTGATGTAGAGATAGCCGCCTGCCGCCCAGTCGGCCATCGATCCGCCGCGCCACGCCGCATAGGGGCCGGTCGTGCCAAAGCTCGACGTCGTGACGTGAATGCAGCTTTCGGGAGTGGCGAGGCCCCTGGCGTGGCCCAGCCAATCGCCCTGATCGAACGACGTAAACACCAGGTCGCATTCGGCCAGCAAGGCAGGCAGATCCGCAACCGTGGCCAGCTGCTTGGCGGTATCGAGATAGGCGGTGAGCGATTCCGGCTCGTCCAGCTGCGGCGCAATGCGCACTACTTCATCCCCGCCCCAGGCGAACAGCCGCGCGGCAAAGCGCCCGGCAACGTCGCAGCTGAGGTCGAGGACCTTCATCGCTCGACAAGCGCTATCTTCGCCGCTTCGGCGAGCAGCGGCGCGTTGAACGCGCGCTTGGTTTCGGCGATTCCCCCGGGCGGTAAGGCGACGAACTCCTGCGCCATTTCCAGCGCGGTTGCCCGCTCCTCGCCATCGGCGCAGACCCGGTTGGCCAGGCCAATTCGAAGCGCTTCGGCTGCCCCGACATTGCGCCCGGTCATCAGAATCTCGCGCGCCAGCAGTTCGGAGCAGCGCAAGGGCCAGATCATCTGCGCGGCGCTGGTCGCGGCAATGCCATAGCGGACATGCGGATCGCACAGAAAGGCGCTTGTCCCCATAACCGCCATGTCGCACAGCGCCACCAGCCCCGCAGCATAGCCAACGGCAAAGCCATTGACCGCAGCGATGGCCGGAAACGGCAATTCCAGCATAGTGACGATGGTGTCGATATGCACCCGGCCCAAGGCATCATGATCGGCCGACCGCCCCGAGGCGGCCATTTCCTCGAGAATCGCCCTGTCGCCGCCCGCGGAAAATGCTCGCCCCGCACCAGAGAGGATCAGCGCGCGCAATTGATCGTCCGCCGCCGCCGCGCGTAGTTCCGCCAGGAGCGTCTCCTGCATGTCGAGATTGGCGGCGTTGAGCTTTTCCGGACGGTTGAGTGTCAGTACGCGCACTGCGCCGATAGTCTCGCCAAGAACCGTGCTCATCGCCGCAGTCTCGCCGAAGGTTCAACAAAAGCCGGACCCAAGTGGCGGATCCGGATCGTTTCGGATTTTCCTGCCGGAGACCTGCCCGGCCTCTCTTTGCCGAAATCCATCGTTCTCTCCCTAGGCCGTTTTACCGCGATGATGCGGGGATCGCTCGCCGGTTGCAAGCCCGGCCGCAATCGACCACCATATGACGCAAGAGGGAGAGGAGACCGATGTTCAAGGTCCTGCATTTTATCAAGCGTAAGCCGCACCTGACACATGCGCAGTTTCGCGATCATTTTGAACGTTCGCACGCTGCTATGGCGCTAAAATTCTGTGGTCATTTGTTCACCGACTATCAGCGCAATTACTTCGACACGGTCTATACCGGCGGCGATTCGCGGGTCGAGAACAGCGGCTATGGCGCGCGCGAGGGGGAATGGGATCTGATTTCCGAATGGATCCTGCCCGACGAAGCGGCGTTGCACGAAATCTACCGCATCATGCAGAGCCCCGGCATCGACGAGCTGTTTCATGCCGACGAGGACCGTTTCATCGACCGCACCGCGACCATGACCATCCATTGCGAGGTGCGCGGCAGCGGCAATACCTTCGACCCCAGCGGCACGGTGTTCGATACGCCGGATGGCGAGCCGACCTGGGATGACTGGCTACAACTGGCAACGAACAAGGGAGAGTGACAATGAGCAAGCGCTATCGGGTGGTACAATGGGCAACGGGCAATGTCGGATCGCGGGCGCTGCGCCACGTCATCGAGCATCCCGACATGGAATTGGTCGGCGTCTGGGTGAGCAATCCGGCCAAGGTCGGCAAGGATGCGGGCGAACTGGCCGGCGTTGGCTCAACCGGCGTCAAGGCGACAAATTCGATCGACGACGTGATCGCGCTCAAGCCCGACTGCGTACTCTACATGCCGCACGTCAACTCTGTCGACGAAGTCTGCCGCCTGCTCGAATCGAGCGCGAACGTGGTCTCCACCCGGATGGAGTATCAGAACCCGGTCGCACTCGATGCGGCGACGGCGGCGCGGATCGAGGCTGCCTGCCAGAAGGGCGGCACTTCGCTCCATGCCTCGGGCTCCAGCCCAGGCTTCATCACCGAGGCCATGCCGATCGTCATGGCCTCGATCCAGCGGCGGCTCGACAGTCTCAACATCATGGAATTCGCCGATTGCTCCTCGCGCAATTCGCCCGAGATGATCTTTCAGATGATGGGTTTCGGTGCGCCGCCGGGCGCGGCCAGCGAGGGGCAGCTGCAGCACAAGAAAATGAGCTTCGGCCCGTCGCTGCAACTGGTGGCGACCGCCCTGGGCATGCCGATCGAACGTTTCGAGGCGACCGGCGCGCAGGGGATTGCCCGCAATGACGTGCAGATCGCCGCCGGCGTGGTGCCCAAGGGCACTGTTGCCGCGACCAAGTCGACACTCACCGGCTATCACAAGGGCAAGCCGGCCTTCCAGATGACCACTACCTGGTTCGTTTCCACTGATGTCGAGACCAGCGACGGCGAGGAATGGGAATTCCGCTCGCCCTCGGGCTGGCACGTTGTGCTGATGGGCGATTGCCCGCTCGATATTTCGATCAGTTACCCTTGCGCGCCCGAGGACTATGCCGACATGACTCCCGGCCTCACCGCGAACCGTCCGGTCAATGCCGTGCCCTATGTCTGCGACGCATCGCCGGGGATCAAGACCACCGTCGATCTGCCGCAGATCATCGCGCGGCTGGGGTAGAGCCTGTCCGGTAAAGCGTAACCGGCTGGTGGTGCTGGCTGAGCTTGCGCCACACCCCGCCGGGGACGAAACGATCGAGGCCCACAGCCTGCACCAGCCGTGCGGGCATGGGCATCGGCAGGTTGTATTTGCGTACTTCCTGCCAACCCGAGCCGGGGGCGTAGGCGGCCATGTCCGCCGGCACGATGCGACTGCTCGGGACGGTCGAACGCGCGGGATTGTAGAGATAGAGCTCGCCTGGCCGGGGCGCCCGGCCTTCGACATGATCCTGCGCACGCTCCCATTTGAGCAGCATATCGACGCGGTAGCGGGTTTCGGGGTCGGTGACGATCCCGCCCTTCTCACTGCGGGCGAGACTGGCCAGAATCTTCTCGCCGAACATGGTGTCCTTGTTCTCGACCAGGAAGCCAATCGCATTGCTGCCGAGCAGGGCCATGCCGAGGACCAGCGCCGCCAGCCGCAGCCGGGGACCGCGCCGGGCAAGCTCGACCAGCCCCATTCCGGTCAGAATGCAGGCCATGGCGGCGGTCACGGTGAAATAGCGCGGATTGAGCGGCAGCAAGTGCTGCGCGGCGCCGACGCAGACGAACCAGCTCAGGCCCAGCCAGGCAATCAACCGCGCATAGCGGCGCGCGCGGACTGCCATTCCGCGACCGAAGCACAGCCACAGGCTCAGCGGGATCGCCGCGAAGAACAGCAACATGAATTCCTGATTGAGCAGCAGGACCAGCAGCGGATCGATCAGCGGATTGACGATGACATTGCCGGCCAGATCGATCGAGCGGTCGATCGTGCTGTCATGGTGCAGCGAGATATTGAACCGGTAGAGCGGATCGCCGGTCATGGCCCAGAGATAGGATATCTCGATGGCCCACACCGCCAGAAAGCCCAGCGGGATCACCAGATAGCGCCAGCGCGGCATGCCCAGGCCCATAAGAAACAGCGGCGCATAGAAGGCGGCAACGAAGACCCCGGTCTCGCGTGTCAGGAAAGCAAGCCCCGCCAGAACGCCGCAGAGGAACAGGCGCAGGTTAGTGGGGCCATGTTCGATGCACCGCCAGTAGAGCGCGAAGGAGCCGAACAGGAAGGCCAGCTCTACTGCATCGACATTGGCGATGCTCGCCTGAATGACCAGCAGTGGCAAGGTGATCAGCGCGGCCAGTGCGGCCAGCGCCGGTCCTGGCCCCGCGGCTTCGCGCGTAGTGCGCCATGCCAGCCAGAGGAAGACCAGCAGGTAGAGCAGGCTTGGCAGCACCATGGCCAGCTCCCGGCCGCCGAGCGCCAGGAACGACAGCGCCATGGGCACCGTCAGGGTATAGCGGATCGTGCCATGGCCGCCGACAAAGGGGAACTGCTCGATCCAGCCATAGGCGCCGCGCGCGAAGGTCACATCGTCCGAGCCGATGAAGCCGACCCAGTTGGTTGCAACCAGCACGAGGAACAGGGCGAGGAGCGCCCAGCCCAGTGTCTTTTCGGGAATGGGCCTTGCAGCGCTCATTGTTTCGCGAAGACCCAGAAGCGCGCAACAGTGAAGCTGGTGGCGATCACCACTATGTCGACCCCGATCCGCGCCAGCAGCGGCGGCAGGCCCATGCGGCCGACAGCCAGTTCGAGCAGCAGGCTCGATCCGGCGAGATTGGCGAGGAACAGCAGCAGATAGCGCGGCCCCGCGCGGCGATGCTCGTGGTCGCCTGCAAAGGTGATCCTGCCGTGCAGCACATAGCCTGCCGCCGCGCCGCCGATCCGGCCCAGCGCATTGGCGA
>JBFWSE010000141.1:0-8980 GCA_050248535.1 Novosphingobium sp. | reverse complement strand
AGCGCCAATGCAAAAGGCGTTGCCAACGCCGTCGCCGTTACGGCGCGCATGCTGGAGGAAAATGTGACCGAGCGGATTACCGCCGACCTTGCCCGCGTGGGCGAAGCCAGCCTGCGCGGCAGGAGCACCGAAGCAGCCGGAGGCGCCGGCTGATGCGGCGCTCTGTTCTGCTCGGCACCGGTTCTGCCCTGCCTCGCCGCGCCCTGGGCAATGATGAGCTGGCAAAAATGGTCGATACCAGCGACGAATGGATTGCCGCGCGTACCGGCATTCGTAACCGCTATGTCGCCGCACAGGACGAAACCACATCGACCTTGGGCACTCAGGCGGCGCGTGCGGCAATCGAGGCCGCCGGACTCGAACCGCGAGATATCGACCTGATCGTGCTGGCGACGGCAACGCCGGATCAGACTTTTCCCGCCTCGGCTACTCAGGTGCAGGAGGCGTTGGGCTGCAATGGCGGCATTGCTTTCGATGTCGCAGCAGTCTGTTCGGGCTTTCTTTATGCGCTGGGCGTCGCCGATTCGATGCTGCGTACCGGAATGGCACAACGCGCGCTGGTCATCGGCGCCGAGACATTCAGCCGTATTCTTGACTGGGAAGACCGCGCAACCTGCGTGTTGTTCGGCGACGGCGCCGGCGCAGTCGTGCTCGAAGCGCGCGAAGAAACCGGCGACGCGCCAAAAGGCATTCTTTCGACCAAACTGCACGCGGATGGCGCACATAACCAGTTGCTTTACGTGGACGGTGGCCCTTCCACTACTGGCACTGTCGGCAAAGTCAGAATGCAGGGCAAGGAAGTGTTCCGCCACGCAGTTACCAATCTTTCCAATGTCTTGCTTGAGGTTCTTGCCGATACCGGAGTCAAACCGGAAGAGATCGACTGGCTGGTGCCCCACCAGGCAAATGCCCGCATTCTCGATGCCACGGCCAAGAAACTCGGCTTCCCGCCCGAAAAAGTCATCATGACTGTCGACCGGCACGCCAACACGTCCGCCGCCTCTGTCCCGCTGGCGCTCGATACGGCGATACGCGACGGCCGGATAAAATCCGGCGACCTCGTCATGCTCGAAGCCATGGGGGGCGGCTTTACCTGGGGCGCCAGTCTGATCCGCATCTGATTCGAGCCGGGTGCCGCCCTTCCCCCCCCGGCATTGCATTTGAATTAGAATCACTTATGATCCCGCCGATAAGGGGTCGCCGGAATCGGTGAGGGAAGGCAGGATGCGTTCCATGGAAACATTGACTCGCGCGGAAATCGCCGAAGCCATCAATCGCAAGCTTGGACTTTCGCGATCGGAATCGCTGGCCATGGTCGAATCGATTCTCGATCACATGAGCGACGCGCTGGCGCGCGGCGAAAACCTCAAGATTTCCGGATTCGGCACGTTTCTGCTGCGCGACAAGGGTCAGCGCATCGGCCGCAATCCCAAGACCGGCGTTGAAGTGCCGATTACGCCGCGCAGGGTGCTGACTTTCCGGGCGAGCCAGATGCTCAAGGCCCGGATCGCAGGCAAGTAACGGCACACAGGATCGCGCTCCGTGCAATTCGACGATGGCAAGGAACCCGGGGCGTTGCGCACAATTGGCGAAGTGGCCAAGGCGCTGGGCATTCGCCAGCATGTTCTGCGTTATTGGGAAGAACAGTTTCCCATGCTGCGGCCGGTCAAGCGCAGTGGCGGGCGGCGCTACTACCGGCCCGACGACATTGCCCTTATCGCCACGATAGACCGGCTAGTGCACCGGGAGGGCTATACCCTGCGCGGGGCGAAACAGGCGATTCAATCGGGTGAGACTAAACCGAAAGCGGCGGATGCCCCAGCCCCAAACATTGTGCCCGAATTGCGGGCCATCCGGAACAGACTGGCGACAGCGCTCGACGCTGCCTGATCAGGGGGCAAATTCCGGTCCCAAACTCGCATCCAGATCGCGCGGCCGGCAAATATGCACGAGCCGCGCGCATCCCGGTTCGGAATCTGCCCAATGCTCGATGTCGAGTTCCAGCACGGCGAAGGCTGCAGTGGGGAACTTCTCTTCTACGACATCGCGCAAGGGACTGGAGCCATCGTCGGGCACCAGATCGAAAATCAGGTCTTCCAGTCCGGGATTGTGCCCGATCATCAGTAGCGATCCGGGATCGTCTTCCTGCTCGCGCAGCAGGTCGAGCAGTGTTGCCGAGCTGGCCAGATATATCCGCCGGTCCCAATTGATCGGATAGGTCTGGCCGATTGCCTCACATCCTGCTTCTACCGTTTCCGCACACCGTGCCGCCGGCGAGGCGATGATCCTGTCCCATCGAATGCCATGGTCGCGGATATGCAGCGCCATTGCCGCCGCTCCCTTGCGTCCGCGCGCATTGAGCGGCCGGTCGAAATCGCGCGCGCCGGCATCTGTCCAGTCCGATTTGGCGTGGCGGTAGAGTCCTAGTGTTTTCAAGCTTCGCTCTTACTGTTCGCAGGGCTTCCTGAAACACCCGCCGACACGCGTTGTAAAGCCTCGTCCAGTTTCAAACGTGTGACTGGCGTGTCTTCCGGAAAGGCGCTGAGCAGCCGGCTGGGGAAGGCCGAGGACAACACGACGAAATGGCCCCGGTCATCCCGGTTGCGGATGAGCCGGCCAAAAGCCTGGGCAAGCCGGGCGCGGATTATGCGATCGTCGAATGAGGAACCGCCCCCTGTTTCGCTGTTGGCCGCCAGCCGCCGCGCCCGGTGAAGGATCGAGGGCTTGGGCCAGGGAACCTGCTCCATCACCACCAGCCGCAGCGAATGGCCCGGCACGTCCACTCCATCGCGCAAGGCGTCAGTCCCGAGCAACGAGGCGTGCGGATCGTCACGGAAGATATCGACCAGAGTTCCGGTATCGATCGGATCGACATGCTGTGCATAGAGCGGCAGGCCGTTGCGCGCCAATCGATCGGCAATCCGCCCATGTACCGCCCGCAACCGGCGGATCGCGGTGAAAAGTCCAAGCACTCCGCCGCCCGCGGCCTCGATCAGCCGGCCATAGGCCCCGGCGAGCGAGGCAATATCGCCCTTGGGCACATCGGTGACGATCAGCACTTCGGCCTGTGAGGCATAGTCGAAAGGGCTGTCAAAGGCGGCAAGACGCGGCGAGGCCGGGATATGCGGCGCGCCACTGCGGACAACGGCAGTGTCCCACCCTGCATCGTCACGGCCATGGCCGTCCTTCAGGGTAGCTGAAGTCAGCATCACGCCATGCGCGGATTCAAGGACGACATTGGCAAAGGGCTTCATCGGGTCGAGCCAGCGGCGGTGGAGACCGATATCGAATTCGCGCGCATCGCTGCGCTCGACCGCCAGCCAGTCGACGAATTCCGGATCGGCCGGGCCGCCGAGCCGGTCGAGCAGCGCTTCCCATGCAGCAATCAGATCGACTCGCCAGGCCAGCGAATGGCGCGCGCCTTCGATCCGCGCTCTCCCCTGCCCGTCCATCCAGTCAGGCGGTTCGGCCAGCAGCGCTTCCAGCCGGACGCCCAGCCGCATCAGGGGCGCGCGAAGTTCGGCCAATGCCGCACGCGCCGCCTGGGCCTGTTCGACAAAGTTCCCGTCGAGCTGCGCCGCCTCGGTCTCCAGCCCGTATCCCGCCTCCTGCCCGCCGCTTTCGTCGCGGGCATAGACCAGCGCGCGCACCGCCGCGAGCAGGGCCTCGATCGGACCCGAAGGCAGATTCTCCGCCAGGCGCTGCAACCAGCCGTCGCCCGGCAGCGCCTCGGCGGCGCGATGGGCCAGGGCAATCGCCTTGCCGCCTGCTTCGTCATAGCTCGCGACATCTGCCAGCCGCGCAGACAGGCCCCTCCGCCGGCCTTTCGAGCCCTTCTCCGGGCCCATCACCCAGCGGCGCAGCTCGATGGCTTCCTGGCCGGTCAGTGCGGCGGCAAAGGTCGAATCGGCCGCTTCGAACACGTGGTGCCCTTCGTCGAACACCAGCCGGGTGGGCCGCGCCGCATGGTCGCGTCCGCGCGCGGCATGGACCATGACCAGCGCGTGATTGGCGATGACCAGGTCGGCCTGCGCCGAAGCCCGCGCCGAGCGTTCGATGAAGCATTTGCGGTAGTGCGGGCAGCCGGCATAGACGCATTCACCGCGCCGGTCGGTCAAGGCCGCTATCCCGCGCTGGCGGAACAGGGTGCCCAGCCAGCCCGGCAAGTCGCCGCCGATCATATCGCCGTCCTGGCTATAGGCCGCCCAGCGCGCCACCAGTTGCGCCAGCACAGCCGCCCGCCCGCCGAAACCTCCCTGCAGCGCGTCCTCAAGGTTGAGGAGGCACAGGTAGTTCTCGCGCCCCTTGCGCACCACCACCGGCCGCGAGCCGTCTTCTCGCTGCGCAGGCCATGCCCGGGCGCTCTCGTGGCGCAACTGGCGCTGCAAGGCCTTGGTAAAGGTCGAGACCCAGACCGTGCCGCCCGAGGCCTGCGCCCAGAGCGACGCGGGGGCGAGATAGCCAAGCGTCTTGCCGATCCCGGTGCCAGCCTGCGCCAGCAGCATGTGCGGTTCGCCATCCCTGCGGCGCGGGTCGAACATGCGGGCGGCCTCCTGCGCATAGGCGCGTTGACTGGGTCGCTTTTCCGCGCCTTGTCCGGTCAGCATGGCCAGTCGCGCGTGCACTGCCGCCTCGTCGAGTTCGATCTGCGCCGGCTGGGGCCGCTCGGGCGCTTCCTCCCATTCGGGAAGGCGAGCGAAGAGCCATCGCTCGCCCTTGTCTGGCCGGGCGATCCGGCCAGACAGCAATGTCGCCCAGGGCCAGCGCATTTTCACCAGCGATTGCAGCGCACTCCAGGCGCCTTCGCGCTCGGGCCATGCAGCATCCTCGCAAGTGGCAAGCAATTTCTCCGCGGCATTTTGCAGCAAGGCAGGCACTGCCGCTTCGTCCTGCGCCTCCTCAAGCCCCAGGACATGAGCCAGCCCCTTTGGCGTCGGCACCATGAAGCGGGCGGGATGGACGAAAGCGAACAGCTCCAGCAGATCGAGCCCCGACAGATCCGGATAGCCCAGCCGCGTCGCCACCAGTGGCGCATTGAGCATCAGCAAGGGGGTATCGGCCGCCGCCATGATCGCTTCGCCCTTGGGGCAGGCTCGTGTCGGCCTCTCGCCTTCACGTAGCCAGCAACCGGAGTGGCTGGCATGCAGCGCGGGGAGAGCGAGAGGGTGCATGGCGATCTGTTAGAACACCTAGCGAACACCGGGCAAGCGAAGTTGCGCCTTTTCCCAAATCGCGCGATAGTTTGCGCCTTGGCTCCTCTGGAAAGGCCTATCGGGCATGCGAAAGATTGCGGTCTTGTTGCTGGCGGCAATATCGCTCACCAGCGCCGCCCCCGCTCAATATCTGCGCGAATCGAAAATTGTCTCGATCAACGGCCGGCAGGAACAGTGGCAGTTGATGTGGGAAGGCAAGCCGAGGTCGATCTGCGGCCCTGCGGAAGTCGAAATGTCAATGACCTGCCCCTGCACCGGCTTTGCCTATGGCGAAATGGGGCACCTGTCATTGCTGCGCAAGCAAGGCACCCGCACTGTCGACCGGCTGGCGCTGGGTCAGTTCTTCACAGATCTGCCAGCCGACAATTCCGACGGCCTTGCCGCCATGCAATGGCGCCCTTTCGCGCTTTCCGATGTTGATCAAACCGACGAGCACGGCAACAGTCCGCCCGCCCTGCTGGCGCGGATCAAAGCAAGGCCCGGGCCGCGCGTGATGCAATTGGCGGATTACGATCACGATGGCGTGGCTTCAGAATTTCTCGTGCAAGTAAGCGCCGGTCCCTGCAGCCACACGGATTACATCGCCGTGGGCATCAGCCGCGCCAATCCCCGGCTGCACGGACTGGGGACGGCCCACAGCCCCAGCGGCACCCTGACCATGCCTGCCTCGGCATGGGAGGCCCTGCTCCACTCCGGTAGCGAGGCGCGCGTGACAGTAACACCCTGCGGCGATCACGGATCCGAGGAGCGCCAGGAGCTTGCGCTGTCCGCCCGATATGGCGCGATTAGCGCGACACAGCGCACCTACAACTGCCCGGAGGACGGATCGAAGGAGAAACTGTTGAGCAGCGAGGCGTTGTGAGCCGTGTCGCAACGACCATCGGCGAGGGTCATGTTCGTTTCCTTCAACCGATAATCATCATCGACTGAATGATTTGCTACAATCCAATTGCCAGTTATCATGTCAGCGATCCATCCGAGATCGCATCGGGGCGCCCGCAAGACCATGACAAACCAGACTCTGCGGTCGCGCAATTTTCCGCCCAGCCCTGCGCTCGAACCCTATGTCGCACGGCATTATGTGCTTTCTGCCAATGCCGGCGAAAATATCGAACTGTTGGACCGGCTGCTGGGCGAAACGCCTTTTGTCCGTTTGCTGCTGCGGGGCGACTGGGGGGCGGAGACGGTGCCCGGAGAATGGACAAACCGAGGCCGTACGCTGCTGTTCGGGCCCAACAGCCGGACCATGCCTGTGCGCGTGCGTGGTGGCTTCCGGGTCGTGGGGATAGCCTTGCGCGCCTCTGCCTGGCGCGCACTAAGCGATGTGCCGGCAGACCGGCTGACCGACCGCATGGAACCACTGGCGGACTTGTGGGGCGCCCGCGCCGATGCGCTGATGCGCGACATCCAGGCGATTTCGCGCGATGACGAACAGGGCGATGCAGAGGCTTTCGAGGTGCTCGAACGCCATGTCGCCGCGCTGATCGGGGAACGCGGTAACATCGAGCCCGACCCGGCGTTACAGCGCTTCGAAACCATCGCCCGCATCGAGAGCTCGGCGCTGGTGCGCGACATTGCGAGCGAGCTTGGCCTCAGCCAGCGCAATTTCGAGCGCAAATGCCGGGCGAGTTTCGGCCTCAGCCCCAAGGCCGTGCTGCGGCGCAGCCGGTTCCTCGACATGGCCTCCGCGATCCGCGGGCTGTCAAACCCCGACGATCAGGCGCTGGCGGCCTTACGCTATTACGACCAGCCCCAGCTAATCCGGGAATTTCGCCATTTCTGCGGAATGACCCCGAAGCAATTCTCCAACACACCCACACCGCTTCTCGACGCCGGACTGGAGCTGCGCGAGAGCCGCAAACGGCGCGAAGGCGCATCACGGTAAGGCCAGCGGCGCTTTCTTCGCGCTTGCACAATCCGTCCAAGCGGGCAAAAGGCGCGGCCTTATGACCGACGCCGAAATCCTTGCCGCAGCAAAAGTATCCAAGGCCTGGCCTTTCGAGGAGGCGCGCAAATTGGTGAAGCGCTTTCCTGAAGGCAAAGCAGGCGGCGCTCCCATGCTTTTCGAGACTGGCTACGGTCCCTCGGGCCTGCCACATATCGGCACTTTCCAGGAAGTGCTCCGTACGACGCTGGTGCGCCGCGCCTACGAGACAATGACGGACGGCGCACCAACCCGGCTGGTGGCCTTCAGCGACGACATGGACGGCCTCAGAAAGGTGCCCGACAATATCCCCAACCAGGGCCTGCTCGCAGCGCACATCGGCCACCCGCTCAGCCGCATTCCCGACCCGTTCAACAAGTACGAAAGCTTCGCGCACCACAACAACGCCTTGCTGCGCGAGTTCCTTGACCGGTTTGGCTTCGACTACGAATTCGTCTCGGCTTCCGACCAGTACAATTCGGGCGCGTTCGACGATGCCCTGCGCAACGTGCTGCGCCATTTCGACGCGATCATGGATATCATGCTGCCCACCCTGCGCGAGGAGCGTCGGCTGACCTATTCGCCGGTGCTTCCGGTTTCACCCAAGACCCACCAGGTGCTGCAGGTCCCGGTCGAAGTGGTCGATGCACAGGCAGGCATCGTCCGCTTCGATGACCATGGCGACATGGTCGAAAGCTGTGTCCTGGGCGGCACCGCCAAACTGCAATGGAAAGTCGATTGGGCGATGCGCTGGCTGGCGCTCGGCGTCGACTACGAGATGTGCGGCAAGGATCTGACGGACTCGGTTCGCGAAAGCGGCAGGATCGTCCGCGTGCTGGGCGGAAGACAGCCCGAAGGCCTGATCTACGAACTGTTCCTCGACGAGAACGGCGAGAAGATTTCCAAGAGCAAGGGCAATGGCCTCACCATCGAGCAGTGGCTGACCTACGGCAGCGAGGACAGCCTCGGCCTCTATCTCTACCGCGAACCCAAAAGCGCCAAGAGCCTGCATCCCGGCATCATTCCCCGCGCGATCGACGAATACTGGCAGTTCCGCGAAAAGATTCCCTCGCAGCCCATCGAACAGCAGCTCGGCAATCCGGCATGGCACTTGCTGCGCACCAATGGTTATCACGGCGGCGATGGCGACAGCCTGCCGGTGACCTATGGCTTGCTGCTCAACCTCGTGGGCGTGCTGGGCGCCCAGGCGAACCGGGAGCAAGTGTGGTCCTATCTGGGCAACTATATCGAGGACGCCCGGCCCGAGGCCCATCCGGCGCTCGATGCGCTGGTCGACAAGGCTCTGGCCTACAACCGCGATTTCGTCGCACCGACGCTCCACCGCCGCAGGCCGCACCTCAAGGAAGTGGAGGCCCTCAAGGCGCTCGACGCCATGCTTGCCAGCTTGCCCGAGCACGCAAGCGCCGAGGACATCCAGACTCTGGTCTACGAAGTCGGCAAGAACCCCGACATGCATTTCGAGCAGATGCGCGACTGGTTCAAATGCCTTTACGAGACCCTGCTGGGATCGAGCCAGGGGCCACGGATGGGCAGCTTCATCGCGCTGTATGGCGTGGAAAATACGCGCAAGCTGATTGCCGAAGCCTTGGCGTAAGGCACTCCGCACCATCTTCCAATTGCCACCGAATCTGCCAAGCTGAACATCGGCCACTGAAGGGGCGGAGGCGGCGATGATCTTTTGGGCAACCGTGGCTGGCGCGCTGTTTGGCTGGATAGGCGGCGACTTTTCTTCCATCGGTTTCATACTGGGCGCGATGATAGGCGCAGGCATGGGAGTCTGGCTGCGCTCGGCAGTTCGTTCTGAAATCAGATCGGAAGAGCA
>JBFWSE010000140.1:0-9081 GCA_050248535.1 Novosphingobium sp. | reverse complement strand
TCATGATCCGATCGAGCAGGACCCCGATCAGGCCGATCACCACGACCGCGACCATGATCCGGGCGAGCGACTTTTCGCTGCCGTTCTGGAATTCGTCCCAGACGAATTTGCCGAGGCCCGGATTCTGCGCGAGCATTTCCGCCGCGATCAGCACCATCCAGCCCACGCCCAGCGACAGGCGCATGCCGGTGAAGATGTAGGGCAGCGAACTGGGCAGCACCAGTTTGGTCAGGCGCTGGAACCAGCTGAGCTTGAGCACCCGGCCGACATTGATCAGGTCCTTGTCGATAGAAGCCGTGCCGATGGCGGTGTTGATCAGCGTCGGCCACATCGAGCAGAGCATGACCACCACGGCCGAGATGACGAAGCTCTTGGGCAAGGCCGGATCGTCGCCGGTAACAGATGCCGAGACAACCATGGTCACGATCGGCAGCCAGGCCAGCGGGCTGACCGGCCGCATGACCTGAACCAGCGGGTTGATCGCCGCGTTGAATTTCTTCGACATGCCGGCGATCAGCCCCAGCGGCACCGCCACGACGGAAGACAGGACAAAGCCCATGCCGACGGTCTTCAGCGAGGTGAAGATCTGGTCGATGAATGTCGGCGGCCCCGAATAGGGCTGGCCGGCAGCGGCAGCCTCGGCGGCGATGGTCCTTGCCGCCGAATACTCCGTCATCAGCCCTTTGAAGGCATCCCAGACATCGACCGGACCGGGCAAGGTACCCAGCGATGTGTCCACCATCGGGGCCAGCAAGGCCCAGAGCAGGAGGAAGCCCACGATGCCAGCCACTGGCGGCCAGGCCGATGCAAACATCGCGGCCGCTGGCGGCAGTTTCAGCCAGGACGGCAGGAGCAAGGCCGGAGTTTTGTCGCCGGCGATGACTGCAGGCACATCGGCCGGCGGCGCGATCTCGGCGCTTTCGGCGATATCGGGTTTCATGAGTGGTGCGGCAGACATGGTATTTCCTTGCATTGCCCTACTTCACGCCCTGCGGCGTGACGTGCTGACCCTGCTTGAGGCCGATAGAGAACTTGGCGAGGTAGGCGTTCGGCTGCTTGCCGTCGTAGGTGATACCGTCGATGAAGCCCGATTGCGGCGCCTTGAAGCCGTCGGTTTCAGGCAGCGAGGCTGCCGGGATCGTGCCCTTGTCGACCAGCGCCTTGGCGGCGGAGGAATAAAGATCGGGCCGGTAGACTGCCTTGGCGGTGTCGAAATACCACTGATCGGGCTTGTCGTCGGCGATCTGGCCCCAGCGGCGCATCTGCGTGAGGTACCAGATGGCGTCCGAATAGAAGGGATAGCCGGCATATTTGTCGAAGAAGATATTGAAGCCCGGCGCGTCGCGGGTGTCGCCCTGTTCGAAAGTGAATTTGCCGGTCATCGAGGCGGCGATCACCGCTTCGTCGGCGCCGACATAGTTGGGCTGCGAGAGGATCTTGACGGCCTCGGCCCGGTTCTTTCCGCCATCGGCATCGAGCCATTGCTGCGCCTTGATCAGCGCCCGCAGGATCGCGGCGGTTGTGTTGGGGTTCTTCTCGGCGAAACCCTTGAGCATGCCGAAGACCTTTTCCGGGTTGTCGCGCCAGATTTCGTCGTCGGTGATGACGGGAACGCCGATCCGCTTCTTGACGGCCGCCTGGTTCCAAGGCTCGCCGACGCAATAACCGTCGATCGTACCAGCCTCAAGCGTGGCGGGCATCTGCGGTGGGGGCGTCACCGAAATCTGGACGTCCGCGGAGGTATTTCCCTTGATGTCGCCGGGCAGATAATAGCCCGGGCTGACACCGCCCGCAGCCAGCCAATAGCGCAGCTCGTAGTTGTGGGTGCTGACCGGGAAGACCATGCCCATCTTGAACGGTTTGCCTTGGGCTCGATAGGATTCGATTACCGGCTTGAGCGCAGAGGCCGAAATCGGATGCACGGGCTTGCCATCGGCGCCTTTGGGCAAGCCCGCGGCGATCTGTTCCCAGACCTTGTTGGAAAGCGTGATCGCATTGCCGTTGAGATCGAGGCTGAGCGGCGCGATCATGTCGGCCTTGGTCCCCATGCCAAGTGTCGCGGCGAGCGGCTGGCCAGCCAGCATATGCGCTCCGTCCAGCTGTCCGCCGATGACGTTATCCAGCAGCACTTTCCAGTTGGCCTGCGGCTCCAGCGTAACGTTCAGTCCCTCCTCGGCGAAAAAGCCTTTCTCCTTGGCAATGGCGAGCGGGGCCATATCGGTAAGCTTGATGAAGCCGAGCCGAACATTGGATTTTTCAAGTTGGTTGGCGGTCGCGATCTTGGCGATCTCGTCATTCCCGGCACTGGTTTGGCTCTTGCCGCACCCGGCCAACGCCACGCCGGCGAGCAGCGCCGCGATCATGCCCCGCCTGTCGAACCTGAATCCCTGAACCTTGGTCATCGCTGTCTTTCCATCTGCAGCGCAAAAACGAAAAAGCCGCCTCGATACGACCCCTGAGGATCGGACCGGGCGGCACCGTTGCCACGCAATGTCGAGTTTCGGCAGGCCGATAACCGCAACCCTGCATTGGGCCGCTCCGATCCTGCTGTCCTGATGGTAAGCGATTCGCGATGCCTACGTAAAGTCCTTTTTTGCAGTGCAGCAAAAAATTCTACGGCAGTTGCGAAATATACCTTTCCGCCTGGGCCGGATCGAACACACTGCCATCAAAGAAACTATTATTTTCCAGAATCATGGAACCCTGTTGGGTGCCAACGGCAGTGGTCTGATCCAGGCTCCCTTCGACCTTTGAACTGGCGCCAGGAAGCGGTTCGTCCGTCCCTCTTAGTGCGCTGCGGTACACATCCGGGCGAAAGACCCGGGCTGCCCTGGACAGATCGCCGGTATCGAATTCGAGCCCGTCCCAGCGCACCATTTGCGTATAGAGCCACTTGGCCTGACTGACCCAGGGAAAGTTCGCCGCTTCGCGATACTGGAACATGAAATCGGGGTAGTGGACGATCTCCCCTCCACGTTCGAGCAGCATCCGGTCGGAAATGGCCCGCCTGATCAGCACGGCGTCGCCATCGAGATATTCGGCCCGCGCGAGGATTGCGGCATTGGCATCCCAGTTGGCCGGATCGACAAAGTGCCTGCCCGCCCGGCACAGCGCGCGAATCAGCCGTTCGACCGCCTGGCGTCTTTCCTCGAGTAGCGGCTCGCGCAAAGCCAGCACCTTTTCCACGCCACGGCGCCAGATCTGCGCAGTGGCAAGCACGATCCGGCCCACGCCCCGCTCCACCGCCACACTGTTCCACGGCTCACCCACGCAAATGCCATCGACCTCGCCTGCTTCCAGCGCATCGGCGCAGAATGGCGGCGGCACGGTTGCAATCTCGATATCGCGGTCGGGCCGGATGCCGCAGGCCGCGAGCCAGTAGCGCAACATGTAGTTGTGACTCGAATAGCGATGGACCACGCCGAAACGCAGTGGCACGCCGGCCGCCTTGCGGCGCAGTGCCACTGTCCGCAAGGCCGCGCCCACTGCCGCCGGATCGCCCAGTTGGCCTGACACGCCTACTTCATCGGCTAGCGCGATCCCGAAAGTGATAGCGTTGCCGTTGAGCCCCAGGACGAAAGGTACTGAGAGCGGCTGTGCCGGGCGCCCGCGGCCAAGCGTTGCGGCAATCGCCAAGGGTGCAATCATATGGGCGGCATCGCTATGCCCGTAGAGCAAACGGTCGAGCACCGTAGCCCAGCTGAGGTCCTTCAGGAGCCGCAGCGACAGTCCTTCGTCCTCGGCGAATCCATGTTCGAGCGCCAGAATCGGCAGGCAGGCATCAACCAGCGGGAGAAAGCCGATCGTCAGGTTCTCGGCCATCACACACCTCCCATCAATTTGTGCGCGGTCAGAATGGCGTCGGCGATCTCGGCAATTTTCTTGCCTTGATCCATCGCCGCCTTGCGCATTTCCGCATAGGCCTTGGGCTCTGTCAGCCCGCGACTGTCCATCAGCACACGCTTCGCCCTGTCGATGGCTTCGCGTGCGGCGAGCTTGCCCTTGGCTTCGTCGAGGTCGGACTGCAGCCGGGCAAAAGCATTGAACCGGCGAACGGCAAGATCCAGCAGCGGGCGAATGCGGTGCGCGGCCAGTCCATCGACGACATAGGCCGAAACCCCGGCATCGACCGAAGCGGCGATCGATTCCTCGTCGGACTGATCGACGAACATGGCAATCGGCCGGGCCAGCGCGCGGCTCACCGCGAAATATTCCTCCAGCACGTCGCGCGATGGATTGCCGAGATCGATCAACACGATATCGGGCGCAATCTCGCTGATCCGCGCCAACAGACCGCGTCTTTCGGTCATCACGAAAATCTCGCAATCGTCCAGCGCAGCCAATCCTTCGCGGATCACGGCAGCGCGGCTGGCGCTTTCATCGACGATGGCAATGCGCATGGCCTATTGTGCAATGCAACATGGCTGGACGCAACTGGCATTCTCAATCCCTCAGTGTCTGATCCAAAATTCCATTTCGGATCGTCCGACACCGGCCCTCTCCCCCGCCCGGCCACCCAACGAAACGGTATGTTCTGGGTGGCCGGGCGGGGGAGAGGGCCGGTGCCGCAACCGAAATTCGCCCTTTCGCGAATTTCGAATCCGACTCTAAGACCGTATCGACTGAAAGATCCGACCGGGCCGCTGTTGTCTCCAGACACCGCCAAACACATCAATCGGAGCACGTGATCGAGCGAATTTTGCGGTTCAAGGCAATCTTGTATGGGCGCGATCGGTCATGGGAGGTGAACAGGAATCCGGCCGTCTCCATATTTTCCCAGGCGGCAACGGACATGGGACGACCTTCCAGATCATTCCACTCACCACATTCGGGAAATCGATCGAACCAGTCTGCCCGTTGCGCGCGCCAGTGCGCCATTCGTGCCACTTCGGCTTCGAGTTCGAGGTTGCGATGCAACCAGTCCAGCCAGGTCACGCGATTGTCCTGCGCATAGGCGTTGTTGTTGCCTGCCTGGGTGCGGCCGAATTCGTCTCCCGCGCATAGCATGATGGTGCCCGTGGACGCGAATAGCGTAGCAAGCATGGCATGGATGTCGGATTGTCGCATGGCGACGATTTCGGGATCGTCGCTCGGCCCTTCGGCGCCGTGGTTCCAGGAGAAATTTTCGGCGTGCCCGTCGCGGTTCTGTTCGCCATTCGCCAGATTGTGACGTTCCGCGTAGGAAACCGTGTCGGCAAGCGTGAAACCGTCATGGGCGGCAAGGAAATTCACACTGCGGCAATCCTGCCCGAAAATGTCGGAAGATCCGGCCAGGCGCGTGGCCAAGACTCCGACGCCCTCGTCGCCCCGCCAGAACCGGCGGACATCGTCGCGAAATCGGTCGTTCCATTCGAGCCAGCCCGGCGGAAACTGGCCGAGCCGATAGCCGCCGGGGCCAATGTCCCACGGCTCGGCAATGAACACCCGGTCGGCGAGCAACGGATCGGCCCTGATTGCGGCGAAGATCGGTGCCTGAAAATCGAATTCCGGCCCGCGCGCCATGATCGGGGCCAGATCGAAGCGAAAGCCGTCAATGTCGCATTGCCCAACGAAATGGCGCATGGTGGCGAGGGCCAGTTGCCTGACCTCAGGGCGAGCGAAATCGAGCATGTTGCCGCACCCTGTATGATTGACCAACGCACCGTCACTGCCGGTGGCATAACACTGGTTGTCCAGCCCGCGCAGCGACAGCACGCCGCCCTGCTCGTCGCTCTCGCCGGTGTGGTTGAACACCAGGTCGAGGAACACGCCGATGCCCTCTGCATGCAGTGTCGCAACAGTATCGCGCAGCTCGGCCATACCGCCCGGCGCAAGGCCCGGGTCGAGCGCCATCTGCACCACCGGGTTGTATCCCCAGGCGTTGCAAAGCCCCAGCGGCGGTAAATGCCGCTCATCGATCCAGGCGACGATCGGCATGAGTTCGATTGCTGCGACATGGAGCTTGCGGAAATGGGCGATGATGGCCGGGTGGGCAAGCGCTGCAATCGTGCCGCGCATATACTCCGGCACATCCGGATGCAGCATGGTGAAACCGCGTACATTGAGTTCGTAGATCAAACCGCCTCGCTGAAAGCGCGGCGATGTGCTCGCGACATTCTCCATGGGCGCGGGAACAATGGCGCGCGGCACGATGTCCGCCGTATCGGCGCCGAAGATTGCCAGCCGGGGATCCTGGATGAAGCGGCGGTCGAGTTCGATGGCGTAGGGATCGACCAGCAGCTTGGCCGGATCGAACCAAAGGCCGCGCTCAGGCGCCCATTCGCCTTTCGCCCTGAAGCCGTAATGCAACCCGCCTCGATCTCCGGGTAATTCGATAACCCAGCACTCGCCGTTCCGCTGCATCGCGGTCCGGCTTTCAGTGCCGCCGCCGAACGTGCAGAGCCATACCTGCCCGGCAAGTGGTGCGCGCACGGCAAAACGGGTCGTCCCATCGCCGCGCGACACGCCCAGCGGCCAGGTCATGCCGGCGCTTCGAATGCGGTCAGCCGTTTGTAGAGTTGGGCATAGGCCTTGCCGCTGCGGCCCCATGAAAAGTCGGCGCGCATACCGTTGCGCTGCATATTCTGCCAGACCGCCGGTTGGGCATAGAGATCGACCGTGCGGCTAATCGCCACGGCCAGCGCGTCGCGGTTCACGCCGACGAACTGCAGACCAGTTGCGACGCCAGCCATAAGCGCCGCCAGATTGGCGTCGATTACGGTATCGGCGAGGCCGCCGGTACGCGCAACTACCGGCACACAGCCGTATGCAAGGCCATAAAGCTGAGTCAGCCCGCAGGGTTCGAAACGGCTCGGCACAAGGATCGCATCGCCACCGCCCTGCATCCGGTGTGACAAGTGCTCGTCATAGCCGAGCCTGAGCGCGAACCGGCCGGGATAGCGCGCGGCGGCGGCCTTCAGCTGGCTTTCGATGCCCGGCTCACCCGCGCCGAGCAGAGCCAGCCGGCCGCCAATGCCCACAAGGTGATCGATGCAATCGGCGAGGACATCCATTCCCTTTTGCCAGGTCAGGCGGCTCACCGCGATAAACAGCGGGCCCTCCTCCGGCTCCAGGCCGAATTCCGTCTCCAGGGCGCGCTTGTTGGCCTTGCGGCGGGCGAGAGTGCGGGCGGAATAGGACACGGCAAGATCCGGGTCCGTCGCCGGGTTCCATACTGCCGTATCGATGCCGTTGACCAATCCGGAAACCCGTTCGGCGAGACTGGCAATCACTCCTTCGAGACCCATGCCGAATTGAGCCTCGCGAATTTCGGCTGCATAACTGGGGCTGACCGTGGTGATCGCGTCGGCCGTCACAAGTCCGGCCTTGAGGAAACTGACGCCTCCGTGGAACTCGACGCCATCGATCGACCAAGCGCGGTCGGGAAGGGCCAGCGCAGGGAATACTCTTGCGTCGAAATAGCCCTGAAAGGCCATGTTGTGGATGGTCATGACGCCCGCCACCTGCTTGCGACCCAAAGGCGCGAAACGCTGGTAGGCAAGCGCCATGGCCGCCTGCCAGTCGTGGGCATGAAGAACTGCGAAGCGCTTGCCCTTGACCGCCCCCCCCGCCACATCGGCCGCCGCCCGCCCCAAGGCGGCGAAGCGGCGCCAGTTGTCCTGCCAGTCCGCCCCGGCGGGATTGGCATAAGGGCTGCCCTCCCGGGAGAAATAGGCCGGGGCATCGAGAGCGAGCAGCGGCAAGCCAGCCACTTTCGCCGATAACAGTCGTGCCGGCTCGCCCAGCAGGCTGTCCCATTGATACACTTGCCGGGCCCGTTTCAATGCGCCCAATACCGCCGGATAGCCGGGCAACAGGGTAGTCATGGCGACGCCATGCGGGGCGACGGCCGCGGGCAGCGCGCCGGTCACGTCGGCAAGGCCGCCGGTCTTGACCAGCGGCGCCATTTCCGAAGCGACCGAGAGAACCGGAAATGTCATGACAACCTGGCAATCATCTCCTTGTTGATCAGGCAGACGCCGCTTTCGGTGCGGCGGAAGCGTTTGGCGTCGAGTTCGGGATCCTCTCCGACCACGAGGTTTTCCGGGATGCGCACGCCCGAATCGATGATCACCCGGCTCAGCCGCGCACCGCGACCAATGTTGCAATAGGGCAGGATCACCGCCTCGTTGACGCTCGAATAGGAGCCCATTTTTACCCCGGTGAACAGGAGGCTGCGCTGGGCGATCGCGCCCGAGACAATGCAATCCTGCGAGATCAGCGAGCTGATCGCCTGCCCGCGCCGCCCGTCTTCGTCGTGGACGAATTTGGCCGGGGCGGCGACGATCTGGTCGGTCCAGATCGGCCAGTCGCGGTCGTACATGTTGAGCCGGGGGACGACATCGGTGAGATCGAGATTGGCCTCGAAATAGGCGTCGAGCGTGCCGACGTCGCGCCAGTATTCCTCGATTTCCTCGGCGGCGCGGATGCAGCTGTCAGTGAACTTGTGCGCCACTGCCTTGCCATGCTTGACCACGTAGGGAATGATGTCCTGGCCGAAATCCCGCTTCGATCCAGGCGTCGCGGCATCGCGGCGCAGCTGCTCGAAAAGGAATTTGGTCTCGAACACATAGATGCCCATGGAAGCGAGCGACATGCCCGGATTGCCCGGCATGGAGGGCGGGTTCTTCGGCTTTTCGACGAAATCGGTGATGACGCTGTCCTTGTCGACCGCCATCACGCCAAAGCCCGTCGCGTCCTTTTTCGGCACCACCAGACAGCCCACGGTCACGTCCGCCCCTGAATTGACGTGCTGGCGCAGCATCAGTTCGTAGTCCATCTTGTAGATGTGATCGCCTGCCAGGATGACCATGTATCGGGGCGCGTAGCTCTCGATGATGTCGATGTTCTGATAGACGGCGTCGGCCGTGCCTTCGTACCAGTGGACCTCGTCGATGCGCTGCGAGGCGGGCAGGATATCGAAGCTCTCGTTGCGTTCGGGGCGCATGAAGTTCCATGCGCGCTGCATGTGGCGGATCAGCGAATGCGCCTTGTATTGCGTGGCGACGCCGATCCGGCGGATGCCGGAGTTGATCGCGTTCGAAAGGGCAAAGTCGATGATCCGGCTCATGCCCCCGAAATAGACCGCCGGTTTGGCGCGGT
>JBFWSE010000139.1:0-9352 GCA_050248535.1 Novosphingobium sp. | reverse complement strand
ATCGGTATCTTCGATACGCAGAAGGTATTTGCCGCCATGATGGCGAGCGAAAAGCCAGTTGAACAGGGCCGTCCGGGCACCGCCGATGTGGAGATAGCCGGTCGGCGAAGGAGCAAAGCGCGTGACGACGCCGGACACCGGCTCCGCCCTTTCCTGCGCGCTATCGCTTGCCAACATTCGAGCCTTCCTGTCCTATGCGGGGATGGTGAGCGACGCCGCATTGCCCGGGTTAGATGATGCCGCGCCGCAAGATGGCGCTGCACTGCAGCATGACCATTGGCGCAGGCGCGGCGGCTTGTCCAGCGGGCTTGATGCATGGGCCGGGCGAGTAGAGCATTTTCTCGACAAGGCAGGTTTCGATCGGGCGCCCTGGCTGGCGGTTTTCTTTGCCGCCGGCATTGGCTTGTGGTTTGGGCTCGACAACTTGTGGCAATGGCTTGGTTTGATCGCGGGTTGCCTTGGCAGGGCGCTAATGGCCTGGGGGCTGATGCAGGGCGACGGACGCTATCCTCACTTTCGTGTGGCCGTGGCCGCAAGCTTGGTCACGATCGCAGCCGGATGCCTGACGGTCTGGGCGAAATCCACCATTGCCGGAGTGCCCGCGATCGAGCGACCGCAGATCGTTGAATTGACCGGGGTAGTGCTGGATCGTGAGGAACAGCCGGCCATGGATCGCGTGCGGTTGGTGCTGGCGGCGCGCGATCCTGCGAGCGGGCGGGCGATGCGGATGAGGATCAACGTCGGGCCGGAATACGACCGGCCGGACGCAGCGGAAGGTGCTCTGGTCAGAGTCCGGGCGCGGCTGATGCCGCCGGCCCCGCCGATGGTGCCGGGAAGCTACGATTTCGCCCGAGCGGCCTGGTTCGCTGGCATTGGCGCCACAGGCAGCGCGCTGGGGCCGGTCGATGTGGCCGGAAGCGGGCAGCCCGCTGGCATGCTGTCGCGGCTGCAACGGCACCTCTCGCAACACATTCACAGCGAAATTCCAGGCTCAGCGGGTGGCATCGCCGCGGCCTTCGCCAGTGGCGACCGGGGTGGCATTTCGGCAGCCGACGAACAGGCGATGCGCGATTCCGGGCTGACGCACTTGCTGTCGGTGAGCGGGTTGCACGTCAGCGCGGTGATTGCGGGCGGATACTTCCTCGCCTTGCGGCTGCTGGCGCTGTGGCCGTGGCTGACGCTGCGCGTGCGGCTGCCGATAGTCGCGGCTGGGGCAGGGGCATTGACCGGGGTCGGTTATACGTTGCTGACTGGCGCGCAAATGCCGACCGTCAGGGCTTGCGCCGGTGCCATTCTTGTCATGCTGGCGCTGGTGCTGGGACGCGAAGCGCTTTCGTTGCGGTTGCTGGCCGTCGCGGCCATGGTGGTCATGCTGATCTGGCCAGAATCAGTGGTTGGTCCGAGTTTCCAGATGAGCTTTGCTTCGGTACTGGCGATTCTGTCGCTCCATACCAGCGCCCCCGTGCGGGGGTTTCTGGCGCATCGCGAGGAAAGCTGGTTCAGACGCAGCGCGCGTGGCCTGGCCATGCTTCTGGTGACGGGGTTGGTCATCGAGCTGGCATTGATGCCCATTGCCTTCTTTCACTTCCACCGCGCCGGGATTTTCGGAGCGTTGGCCAATGTGATCGCCATTCCACTGACGACATTCGTATCGATGCCCTTGATCGCGATTGCCCTGTTTCTTGACATCGCCGGCATGGGTGGGTCCGCCTGGTGGCTGGCGGGCAAGTCGCTCGAACTCCTGCTTGCCATCGCGCATTGGGTCGCTGCGCAACCTGGCGCGGTCAACCACTTGCCGGCCATTGGCGCCACGCCTTTCATTCTTTTTGCCGCGGGCGCGCTTTGGCTGGCTCTGTGGCGGGGAAGAGTGCGGCTTTGGGGGCTGGCGCCCGCCGGGATCGCCGCTTTGGGCATGGCTGTCGCGCGGCCTCCCGACGTGCTGATCTCCGGCGATGGGCGCAATGTCGGCATTGTCGGGGAAACAGGAGGCAAGCTTCTGGTTCTGCGAGAGGGGCGCAGCGACTATGCGCGCGAAAACCTCTCGGAAGTCGCAGGCATGTCGGGTGAAGTGGTGTCCTTCGACCAGTGGCCCGGCGCCCGATGCAACGAGGATTTTTGCAGCATTGTTCTCGATCGCGGTGGCCGGACCTGGCGCTTGCTGCTGTCGCGCGGCCATGTCGACGTGCCCGAACGCGCGCTGGCCGCCGCCTGTGCCAGTTCTGAGGTGGTAGTAGCCGATCGCTGGCTGCCGCGTTCATGCCGCCCCACGATGCGCAGGGCCGACCGCGCCTTGCTGGACCGCACCGGCGGCCTCGCACTCGATCTCGCATCGCGTAGAGTGACGACAGTCGCTCGATCCCAGGGGCAACATGGCTGGTGGCGGGCCTCTGCCGGGACTTTCAGGCCCCGACCAAACACCGT
Organism: Novosphingobium sp.; assembly: GCA_050248535.1. GTDB lineage: Bacteria > Pseudomonadota > Alphaproteobacteria > Sphingomonadales > Sphingomonadaceae > Novosphingobium. Next base: position 6,931 of record JBFWSE010000139.1, on the reverse strand, counting down.
CCCGGCCGCAGGTGAATCCGGTCAAACAGCCGCTCCGTCAGCGAACCCTGCCGGCCGGGCGAGTGCCCGTGCCGTACCGGATCAGTGATAGCGGCGCAAAAGCCCCGCAAGCTTGCCCTGAACCTTCACTTCGTCGGGCCGGTATACCTGCGGCTCATAGGAGGAATTGGCCGGATCGAGCCGGACCATGCCATTTGCGCGGCGCAGGTATTTAAGCGTCGCTTCCTCGTCGCGCACCAGCGCCACCACGATCTCGCCATCACGCGCAACATCGGTGCGGCGGATCAGGGCGAAATCGCCGTCCAGGATACCTGCCTCGATCATCGAATCCCCCGACACCTCCAGTGCATAGTGCTCGCCCGAACCAAGCAGGGCGGCAGGCACGGGCAGCATCGATTGCCCCTCCAGCGCCTCGATTGGCACACCAGCGGCAATCCGGCCGTGCAGCGGAATTTCGATCACGTCATTGGCCGGCGAAGGCGCCGCTGCCGGCGGCCGGATCGCACCGAGCGCTGAATTCGAATTGGCGGCTGCCTTGCCGGATGGCGTCACGTTATCGGGCTGCTTCAACACTTCCAGCGCCCGCGCGCGGTTGGGCAGGCGGCGGATGAAGCCACGCTCTTCCAGCGCGGAAATCAGACGATGCACGCCTGACTTGGACTTGAGATCGAGCGCTTCCTTCATTTCCTCGAAAGAGGGGGATATGCCGGTCTCCTCGAGCCGCTGCTGAATGAAGCGGATGAGCTCGTGCTGCTTCCTGGTTAGCATGTCTGCCTGCCTCCCTGTCTTTGAACGCCGCCAAATCGGGCGAGAAGTTCAGTGAACGAATGCGGAACAATTAAGCAACGATTCGTGGCAAGTCAAGCAATCCCGCCATTTTCGAGCAGATAGACAGAAACCGGGGCTCCGGCAGGCTGAGCCGGGCTGTTTGCAGGGCGGTCGATCAGGGCGTTGGCCGCAGCGAGCGAGGATAAGGCGCCGCTATCCTGCAACGACAAGGCGGCCGCCGATTCGCCGTTCCACTCCGCACGCAGGAATTCACGCCGCGATCCGCCGGGACCTAGCGGCACGGACAAGATTGCACGAACCGGACGGGGCATGGGCTTGGCGCTGCCCAGCAACGCGCGCAGCACGGGTAGCATGAACAGGAAGGCGGTCACATGGCTTGAAACGGGATTGCCCGGAAGCCCCAGCACAAGTTGCGGCCCGCGCCGGGCCACCAGCAGCGGCTTGCCGGGCTTGATGGCGATACGCCAGAAATCGATTTCCGCGCCCCAGGCCTCGAGCGCGGGACGGATCAGATCGTGATCGCCAACCGATGCGCCGCCGCTGGTGACGATCAGGTCGGCCCTTTCGGAACGGATGAGGACGTCGGCAATCGCCGCCATGTTATCGCCCACCGGGCCGAGCCGTTCGGTCTCGCATGGCAGGCAGGCGGCGAGGGCAGCGAGCATCGCGCCGTTGCTGGCCGGGATCTGGTGCGGCGGACAAAGATGGCAATCGCCGGACAATTCGTCACCGCTGTCGATAATCGCCAGGCGCGGACGGCGATGGACTGGTAGATGCGATTGCCCTGCTGAAATGGCAAGAGCGAGTTGCGCTGGACCAATGCCCGTGCCCGGGGGCAGCAAAGTGTCGCCTTCGCGAAAATCCATGCCTAGCCGCCGGATATGCTTGCCAGGCGGGGAAGGGGCCTCGCCGGACAGGCGAATGGTGTCGCCTTCGCGGGAAATGTCTTCCTGCAGGATAACCGAACCGGCTCCCGCGGGCAGCATCGCGCCTGTCGAAATGCGCACGGCTTGGCCGCTGGCGACCGTTCCGGCGAAAGGATGGCCGGCTGCGCTCTCGCCGATCACGCGCCAGGGGCCCGCCATGTCTTCGCCGTTCACGGCATAGCCGTCCATGGCCGATTGATCCGCCGCCGGATTGGTCCGGCGCGCGACCAGCGGTTCGGCGAGGAAGCGGCCGAGGGCGCTGGGCGGATCGACGCGTTCGATCGGCAGCGGCTCTGCCAGGGCGAGCAGGCGGGCCTGGGCTTCCTCCAGCGGCAGCGGCGGCTGTTTCATGCCGGAGCCTGCCAGTGACCCGATTTTCCTCCGCGCTTTTCGATAAGGCGTACTTCTTCGATCACCATGCCCTTGTCGAGCGCCTTGGCCATGTCGTAAATTGTCAGGAGTGCGATGGAACAGGCTGTCATCGCTTCCATTTCCACGCCCGTGCGCCCCGTCAAAGACGCACTGGCCCGGGCGCGCACAGCATTGTCCTCGAAAGTGAAATCGACCGTCACGGCGTCGAGCCCCAGGGGGTGGCAGAGCGGGATCAGTTCGGCGGTCTTCTTCGCCGCCATGATCCCGGCGATCCGCGCGGCGGCGAAGACGTCGCCTTTGGGCACATTGCCCTGGCGTATGGCATCGAGCGCCGCGGCGTTCATGCGTATCCGGCCCGAGGCAATGGCCACACGCGCAGTCTCGGCCTTGCCGCCGACATCGACCATCCGGGCGTGACCCTGTTCGTCGAGATGGGTTAGTTTGTTCACGCCGGCTCTTTGCCAGAAGCCGGACCGATTAGCCAACCCGCTGGTTCGTCTTTTATTCGTCTGCCGTCGAACGCCTGAAGGGCATGGCCGCCCGGAACCTGGCGTGGCGTTCCTCACCCTTGTCGAGCAGTTCCACTGCGTTGACCACATGGGCGAAGCTGAGCAGAATGTTCATCAGGTTTGTCTGTTTCTCGTCGAACTGGTCGAGCGGAGTCTTGTCCAGTTCTTCCAGCGCGCGCGGAACATGATCCCTGGCGATCTGGTAGAACGCCTTGCGCTGAGCCTCGGTGCTGGCGGTGCGCTGCGCATCGCGCGTGGCAGTGCCGTGAATCGCCCAGAGATCGACGAATGGCTCCAGCACCGTAAAGCCATCGGGCAGCCGCTGGTTGCTCAACATGCCGGTTCTCCCTCCATGGCTTGCTCCGCCTGCCATTCTTCCACTTCACGCACCACGTTCTGGTAAAGATGGCGGCACAGGCCTTCCATGTTCATGAAATGGATGTTCTTGATCGCGCCTGAGAGCAGGCCCTTCTGCGCGCGGTCAATGATGTTGACGTCCTCGGTGTGGATGTCGTGGATCATGGTGAGGGCATATTCGCGCGAATATCGCTTCGTCGCGCTATCATCCGGCCCGATCCAGTAAACCCGGAAAACCCCGCGCGATCTGGTGGCAGAGATCGGATAGACTTTGTGACTGAAGTGCTGGATTGGCGTGCCGATGATGAACAGGCTCGGAAATATGGCGAAATAGGTCCGGTCGTAGTCGCCGCCCATAATGCCTTCTTCCGTGGCCAGTTTGACCGCAAGTCCCATGTTGTACCCCTGCATCGGCCGGATCAGCGGCTCCGGATTCACCCAGATTCGCTGCGTCCGGTTGGGGCCATCGAAGGTATATTCGTCTGGATAGCCATAGAGGTTGTCGGGATGGACTGTTGCCACGCCGGTCAGCCCGTGGACATGGCGCAGGTGGTAGTTTTCCTGGAAATTGTCGTAAGTGATTTTCCAGTTGGCGTTGATTTCATAGGTGTACTCGGCAAAATGCGTTGCCCTCGCCACCGCCAGCGTTTCCATCTTTTCCGCGTAGCTTCCCAGGTGCTCTCGCAGACTTTTTCTTGGGTTCGGATCCAGGTTGACGTAGATCAGACCGGCACAGGTATCGACCGCAATCTTGGGGATTGCACAGTCTTCCTTCTTAAGGGCAAAGCGGTTGAATTCGGGCGCGGCGATCAGACGGCCGTCATCACCGAAATTCCAGAAATGATAGGGGCACAGGAAGTTCGCGCCTTTGCCGTTTTCCTCTTCGACAAGCTGGGTACCCCGGTGGGTGCAGGCATTGTAGAAAGCGCGAATCTCGCCATCCTTACCGCGGACGATCAGGATCGAGGCATTGGCGAACTCAAGGTCGCGGCGAATCCAGGTCCCTGGCTCGGGCAATTCGCAGACATGTCCGACCTCAATCCAGGTACGCATGAATATGGCCTGGCGTTCCAGTTCGAACCACTCGGGATCGTAATAACGCTTGGCCGGTATAGGGTCGGAACCCATCCATGCGACGGCTTCGTCCGGGCTGGTATAGACGGGCGATTGGACGTTCATCCGGTTATTTCCTCCGCGCTGTGCAATGCGCGGAAAGAATTACGACAGAACTGTCGAAAGTTTCTTGATCCCGGTCAACCGCCGAGCAATTGGCGCGTGGCCCGGGCGACATCCCCCTGCCGCATCAGGCTCTCGCCGACCAGAAAGCAGCGAGCGCCGCAACCGGATAGCCGCACAAGGTCGGCGTGATTATTGATGCCGCTTTCGCTGACCAGCAAGGTACCGTCCGGAGCGTACGGGGCGAGACGTTCTGTAACAGCGAGGTCCGTGACAAAGCGCTTCAAATCGCGATTGTTCACGCCAATGAGCCGTGACTCAAGCCGCGCAGCCCGTTCCATTTCCGCCTCGTTGTGAACTTCGACGAGGACGTCCATATCGCGTTCGATTGCTGCGCTTTCTATTTCGGCCATCAGCGTATCGTCCAACGCGGCGACAATAATCAGGATGGCGTCTGCCCCGATCGCCCGCGCTTCGGCCACTTGCCAGGGATCGACCATGAAATCCTTGCGCAACACGGGCAGCGCGCAGGCTGCGCGAGCAGCGACGAGAAAGTCCTCATGCCCCTGGAAAAAGGGCGCGTCGGTCAACACCGAAAGGCAAGCCGCACCGCCTGCTTCATAGGCCCGGGCGTGCGCCGGCGGATCGAAGTCCGGGCGGATCAGACCCTTGGATGGCGAAGCCTTCTTGATTTCCGCAATCAGTGCAAAGCCACTGGCGGTTTTGGCTTCGAGCGCCTTGCGGAAGCCTCGCGGCGCGGTCTGGCGCGCAGCGCGCGCATCGAGATCGCCGAGCGACGTCGCCCGTCTACGCGCCGCGACTTCCTCGTACTTGGCGTTGCAGATTTCAGTGAGCTTGTCGGTCATTTCACCGTCGCGATCCAGCAGTCGAGCAAGGTATTGGCAAGCCCCTTGTCAATGGCCTCCGCGGCTTCCTCGACGCCTTGATGCCAGTCGGCTGCCTCTCCGGCCACGATCAGCGCGCCGGCAGCATTGAGCAGAACGGCATCGCGATAGGCGCCCGGTTCGCCCATTAAAAGGCGCCGCAAGGCCGCTGCATTGAATGCGGCATCGCCACCCCGCAGTGCTTCGGCGGGGTGCGCGGAAAGGCCGGCGTTTTCGGGCTGGATTCGTTCGCCGACGCCCTCGATTCCGATCGTGGCGATTCTGCTCGGGCCGGAAATCGACATTTCGTCCAGACCTTCCTCGCCCGACACGATTATGGCGCGATCTGTGCGCAGCAGTTCCATAGCGTCGCGATAAAGCGGGAGCAGCGTGGGTGAGGGAACGCCAACCAGTTGGCGCGTCACACCTGCCGGATTGGCCAGTGGGCCCAGCAAGTTGAAGATCGTGCGGCGGCCCAGCGCCTTGCGGATCGGGGCGATGCGGGCGAGAGCAGGGTGGTGTGCCTGGGCGAACAGGAAACAGATGCCGATGTCGGCAAGCGTCGCCTGCGCATTCTCGCTGGCCTTGGCCAGATCGAGCCCCAGCGCTTCGAGAGTATCCGCGCCGCCCGCCTTGCTCGATGCGGCGCGGTTGCCGTGCTTGGCGACCGGCACGCCGCAGGCCGCCACCACCAGGGCGACGGCAGTCGAGACATTGACACTATGCTGGCCATCGCCCCCCGTGCCGCAAACGTCGATGGCGTGGGATGGCGCCACCACCCGTTTCATGCGCGTCCGCATGGCTCGGGCGGCCCCGGCCAGCTCGGTCGCGGTCTCCCCCCGGTCGGCCATTTCGACCAGGATAGCGGCGATGTCGTCGTCGCTTATCACGCCGTCGAGCATGCGCCCGAACAGCTCCTCCGATTGGGCCTGGTTCACGCGATTTCGCGGGCCTTTATCCCGCAAATTTCAAGAAAGTTGGCAAGCAAGGCGTGGCCGTGTTCGGTAGCGATGCTCTCGGGGTGGAATTGTACACCATGGATCGGCAAGTCGCGGTGCCGAAAGCCCATGACGCGTTCGTCGGCGGCCGTGGCATTGACGGAGAGGCAATCGGGAATTTCGGTGACGATCAGCGAATGATAGCGCGTGGCGATAAAGGGGGAGGGTACGCCCCTGAACAGCCCGGTGCCATCATGCGTCACTGGCGACGTCTTTCCATGCATCAGCCCGCCGCGTACGACCTTGCCGCCGAAATGCTGCCCGATCGACTGGTGGCCAAGGCACACGCCAAGCAGCGGCTTGCCCGCGTCGGCACAGGCCGCAACCAGATCGAGGCTGATGCCCGCTTCGTTTGGCGTGCAGGGGCCCGGGGAAATGAGGAAGCCCTGCGCCCCGCTCTTTATCGCCTGGCCAGCCGACAGCGCATCGTTGCGCACCACATCCACCTCGGCGCCCAGTTCCATCAGGTAGTGAACCAGGTTCCAGGTGAAGCTGTCGTAGTTATCGAGAACGAGGATCATGCCAATTCTTCTGCCAATACTCGCCTATTGCCCGAAACCGGGCTCACCCGCCACCCTGACGGCTTCGCGCGCCGCGGCGATAAGAGCGCGGGCCTTGTTTTCGCATTCGCGCTGTTCGTATTCTGGCTCTGAATCGGCGACGATGCCCGCGCCGGCCTGGACATGCAACACGCCGTCTTTGACCACGCCTGTTCGTAGAACAATGCAGCTATCGACCGAACCATCGGGCGCGAAATAGCCCACACCCCCGGCATAGGCGCCACGGGTTTCGGGTTCCAGCTCTGCGATGATTTCGCAGGCCCGCACCTTGGGCGCGCCGCTGACTGTGCCAGCGGGAAAACCGGCAAATACCGCGTCGATGGCGTCATGCTTTGCCACATCCAGCTTGCCCATGACGTT
>JBFWSE010000138.1:0-9372 GCA_050248535.1 Novosphingobium sp. | reverse complement strand
CGATGGCGGCGACGTCTTCAATTGCGGCGATATCGTCTTCGAGGCAGTGGCTGGCCTTAATACCCTGATCGACTTTCGCTATACTCAGCATTTCAAGGCGCAGCGCGGCCACGGCGGCGCGGGCAAGAACCGCACCGGCGCGGGCGGCAAGGATCTTGTTATCAAGGTTCCGGTGGGTACGCAGATCATTTCCGACGAGGATGGCGAAACCGTGCTCGCCGATCTGGTCGAGCCCGGCCAGCGCATCACCTTCCTCGAAGGCGGCATGGGCGGGCGCGGCAATGCCAGTTACAAGACCTCGACCAACCGCGCACCGCGCCAGCACCAGCCGGGCATTCCGGGCGAGGAAATGTGGGTCTGGCTACGGCTGAAGCTGCTGGCCGACGCCGGGCTTGTCGGCCTGCCCAATGCCGGCAAGTCGACTTTCATCAATGCCATCACCAATGCCAAGGCCAAGGTCGGCGCCTATGCCTTCACCACCACCCGGCCCCAGCTCGGCGTGGTCAGCCACAAGGGCCGCGAATTCGTTCTCGCCGACATTCCCGGGCTGATCGAAGGCGCGGCCGATGGCGCGGGGATCGGCGACCGGTTCCTCGGCCATATCGAGCGCTGCCGGGTGCTGATCCATCTGGTCGACATTTCCGGCCCCGATCCCGCCGAGGCCATGCAAGTGGTGGCGGACGAACTGGAGGCCTATGGCGCCGGGCTCGATGAAAAGCCGCGGCTGGTGGCCTTGAGCAAGATCGATCTCGCCGACCCCGAACTGGTCTCGGCCTTTTCCGGTGAGCTGAACAAGGCCGGGGCGGACCGGGTCTTTCCGGTTTCCGCCGCGAGCGGTGCGGGGATGGAGGCCCTGCTTGATGCCGTCCTCGAATACCTTCCCGCCGACCGGCCTGCCGGATCGACCGGGCTGGAAACCGAAACGGTCGAGGAGAAGCCGTGGTCGCCGGTTTGAAGGGGTTTGCCCCATCGTGCGAACCAAAAAACTTGCGACCCTGCCGCCAGCCGCTAATCCCCCCGCCATGACTATCGCCCGCCTCGCCGATCTGGCCGATCCCGCGCTTTGCCCCCGTCTGGTGGTCAAGGTGGGCTCGTCCCTGCTGGTCGGCAAGGACGGTGTCCGGCGGCAATGGCTGGAAGGGCTGGTGGCCGAACTGGCTGCTGCGTGCCGGGCCGGGCAGCAGATTGTCGTGGTCTCGTCCGGTGCGATTGCGCTGGGCGCCTCAAAGCTGGGGCTGGACAAAGGCGGACGCGGCAGCCTGGCCGATGCGCAGGCCGCGGCTGCTGTCGGCCAGATCGCCCTGTCGGGCCTGTGGGCCGAATTGCTCGGCGCACATGGCCTCACGGCCGCGCAGCTGCTGCTGACGCTGGAAGACCTCGAGGACCGGCGGCGCTACCTGAACGCGACCGCCACGCTCACCCGGCTGCTCGATGCCGGGGCCGTGCCGGTGGTCAACGAAAACGACAGCGTGGCGACGCAGGAAATCCGCTTTGGTGACAACGACCGGCTGGCCGCGCGGGTGGCGCAGGCGGCACGGGCCAGCGCGGTGCTGCTGCTGTCCGATGTCGACGGGCTCTTTGATCGCAATCCCGCCGAGCCAGGCGCGCGGCTGCTCGCCGAAGTGCACGGGATCACGCCGCAAGTGCATGCCATGGCCGATGGCGGTTCCGCCTCGGGCATGGGCTCGGGCGGCATGACGTCGAAACTTCAGGCCGCCGAAATCGCCGAACGCGCAGGGATCGCGCTCGCTATCGCCAATGGCACGCCTGACGCGCCGATTGCCCGCGCGATCGGGAAGGGCAGTGGGGGCCAGGGCATCGGCACGCTGTTCTTTCCCAGAAGCAAGGCCGGTGCGCGCAAGGCCTGGCTGGGCGGGCGCTTGCGCCTGAAAGGTGTGCTCACGGTCGACAAGGGCGCGGCGCAGGCGCTGGCAAAGGGCTCGAGTCTGCTTGCCGCCGGTGTCACAGGTGTCGAAGGACAGTTCCACCGTGGCGATGCGGTGGCGATTCATGGCGAAGACGGGGCAGTGCTCGCCCATGGCCTCAGCGAATACGACGCGGCCGATTGCCAGGCGATCAAGGGCCGCCATTCGCGCGATCATGCGCAATTGCTCGGCTATGCGCCGCGCTCGGCCATGGTTTACCGCGACCAGCTTGTGCTGCTGTGACTGTCGCGCTGACCGGGGGCACCGGCTTTGTCGGCCAGACCTTGCTCGACAGCGCGGCTGAGGCGGGCGTGGATGTGCGCGCGTTGGCGCGCAAGCCGCAGGCGGCGAGGACAGGGGTCGAATGGGTGGCGGGCGATCTTGCCGATCATGCCGCGCTCGACAGGCTGGTCGCCGAGACCGAAGCAGTGCTTCACGTCGCGGGCGTGACGAGCGCTCCCGATGCCGCGGGATTTGAAGCCGGAAACGTCACGGGCACATTGGCCGTGATCGAAGCGGCCAGGCGCGCAGGTGTGCCGCGCCTGATTTTCGTCTCCTCGCTTTCGGCGCGTGAACCTGGGCTTTCCCTCTACGGCGCGTCCAAGGCGCGGGCGGAAAAGCTGGTGCGCGCGAGCGGCCTCGACTGGACCATGGTGCGCCCCCCCGCCATTTACGGCCCGCGCGACGATGGCATGTTCGAACTGTTCCGAATGGCCAAATGGGGCCTGATGCCAGTGCCGCCGCCGGGCAAGCTCTCGGTGATCCATGCCGAGGATCTCTCGCGCTTGCTGCTGGCGCTGGTACCGGGCGGCGAACATGTCACACATGTCTGTTTCGAACCTGACGATGGCAAACTGGGCGGCTGGAGCCATTACGAACTGGCTCGCGCCATTGGCTGGGCCGTCGGCCGCCGGCCCAGGGTGCTCCACTTGTCGCGCAAATGGATGGAGCGTGCGGCGCGGGCGGATATGCGCCTGCGCAAGGGCAGGGCCAAGCTGACGCTCGACCGGGTCGGCTACATGGCCCATCCCGACTGGGTGGTGAGCCACGGCCGGCGTCCGCCAGCCGATCTGTGGCGGCCCCGCATAACTACGCGCGAGGGGCTGAAGGAGACGGCGGCCTGGTATCGGGAGATGCGCTGGCTTTGAAACTGGTCAGACGTGTGGACTCACGCACAAGGTCCGCTCACCCTGAGCCTGTCGAAGGGTGTCGCGCAACATTCGGGCGTCGCGCGGCGTCCTTCGACAGGCTCAGGACGAGCGGGATGGTGTGGTGGTGGCTCTAAGCCGCCGCCAGAGCCTGTTCGATATCGGCGATGATGTCGTCGACATGTTCGATGCCGATCGACAGGCGCACCATGTCTTCCGACACGCCTGCCGAAGCCAGTTCCATGGCATTGAGCTGGCGGTGGGTGGTCGAAGCGGGATGGCAGGCCAGCGACTTGGCGTCGCCGATGTTGACCAGCCGCAGGATCATCTGCAGCGCATCGATAAAGCGTGCGCCGGCTTCCTGCCCTCCGGCGATGCCGAAGCTGAGGATGCCCGAAGCCTGGCCCTTGGTCATGCGCTGGGCGACAGCGTTGAATTCGCTTTCCGGCAGCCCGGCATAGCGCACCCAGTTCACTTTGGGATGGGCCTTGAGGTACTGCGCGACCTTGAGTGCGTTCTCGCAGTGGCGCTCCATCCTGAGGCCCAGCGTTTCAAGCCCCTGCAGGATCAGAAAGGCGCTGTGCGGCGCAAGTGCTGCGCCGGTGTTGCGCAAGGGGGCGACACGGGCCCGGCCGATATAGGCTGCCGGGCCGAGCGCTTCGGTATAGACCACACCATGATAAGAGGGATCGGGTTCGTTGAGCACGGCAAAGCGATCCTTGTTCGCCACCCAGTCGAACCCGCCCGAATCGACGATCACCCCGCCGATGGTGGTGCCATGCCCGCCGATATATTTGGTCAGCGAGTGGACGACGATGTCCGCGCCGAAATCGAACGGGCGGCACAGATATGGCGTCGCCACGGTATTGTCGACGATCACCGGCACGCCATGTTTGTGCGCCACTTCGGAGACTTTCGCGATGTCGACGATATTGCCCGCCGGATTGCCGATCGATTCGAGGAACACGGCCTTGGTGTTCTTGTCGATCGCCGCCTCGAGCGCGGCAAAGTCGCCATCGGCGAACATGCGGGTTTCGATGCCCTGGCGCGGGAAGGCATGCATTAACAGGTTGTAGGTGCCGCCATAGAGCTGCGAGATCGAGACGATATTGTCGCCTGCCCCGGCAATGGTCTGGATCGCATAGGTAATCGCCGCCATGCCCGAAGCCAGCCCCAGCGCCCCGATCCCGCCTTCCATCTCCGCAATCCGCGCCTCCAGCACCGCCGTGGTCGGGTTCATGATGCGGGTGTAGATATTGCCGGTCACCTTGAGGTCGAACAGGTCGGCGCCGTGCTGGGTATCGTCGAAGGTGTAGCTGGTGGTCTGGTAGATCGGCACTGCCGCGGCATGGGTTGTCGGATCGGGCTCATAGCCGTGATGCAGGGCGATTGATTCGAGTTTCATCTGTCCGACTCCCAATTGAACCGCGAAGCATGCCGAATTGGCGCGGCGGGTCAACATTTACGGCGCCGGCAGGGCTGAATGGGCGCTGGCTTTGGCCTGCCGTTTGGTTCATCCTTCTCATCAGACAAGCGGGAGAGAGCCATGCGTCAGCTATTCAACATTGTCATGCGGCTGGTGAGCAGCGCGCTGGGCCTCCTGATGATCGCCATGGGCAGCATCTGGATGATGCAGGGGCTGCGCATCGGCCCGGAGGCGATCATGCGCAGTTTCATGGCCGGTGACATCACCTGGACGTTCTGGGGCGCGTTATTGGCCTTGTTCGGCGTGGGGCAGGTGGTCTGGAGCAATATGCGGCAGTGAGACCTAACAGATCCAGAGCGACACGTTTACGCTGTATGTCGGAGCGCATATGAAGGGATGGTCTGCATGCGTTAATCGCGCATATCAAATGGGGACGTAGCAATGGCCAGCTACCCGATAGTTCGTACCTGTCTTGGCTTGGTGATGTCTTTGGTGACGCTCTGGCCGACGCCTGCAGCACCGTCTAGTTGCAACACCGGCCCTTGGTTTATTTTCTTCGATACGGGGCAATCTGCGATAGACGATGTAAGCAGCATGATGCTTGACCATGTTCTTGCCGCGTCCGGCAGCTGCAACGTCAGAATGCTGCGGGTTGACGCATATGCCGATACAGAAGGTTCGTTCGCCAGTAATCGCGCCTTGTCCGAACGAAGAGCGCAGAGCGTAGTCCGCTACTTGGTTGAACGTGGCAAGCCTCGCGCAGAAATTGTAACGTTTGCTTTTGGGGAGACTCAGCTACGCGTCCCAACGCCCGACGGGGTTTCAGAACGACAAAATCGAAGGATCGAAATGCGTTACGACCTTTCGCTACAAGAAAGCGACGGGGACATTACTCAAAACACCGGATCGTAACCCTCCGGCAATTCCCCATCGTCCGCCCCGCCGGGCACGTGAATGCCGCATTCGGTCTTGTCCCAGCCGCGCCAGCGTCCGGCGCGGGGGTCTTCGCCCTCGGCGACCTTGCTGGTGCACGGCGAGCAGCCGATTGAGGGGTAGCCTTGCGCCACCAGCGGATGCGGCGGCAAGTCATGGAGGGCCACGTAGGCCGCGATCGTTTCCGGGCTCCAGTCGATCAGCGGATTGATCTTGAGCCGTCCCTGCGCGTCCGAGGTGTCGATCTCGAAGCGCGGCAGATTGGCGCGGGTGTTTGACTGGAAGCTCTTGCGGCCGGTAATCGAGGCATCGAAGGCGGAGAGCGCCCTTGCCAGCGGCTCGACCTTGCGCAAGTCGCAGCAGCCGTCGGGGTCGTAGGACCACCTGAGGCCGCTTTCGTCCTTCGCCTTCAGCGCTTCCGGATCGGGAGTGAGATTGCGCAAGTCCTTGAGGCCCAGCCGGTCCACCAGTAGATCGCGGTAGGCCAATGTTTCGGGGAAATGCTTGCCGGTTTCGAGGAACAGCACCGGAATTGCCGGGTCGATCCGCGAGACCAGATGCAGCAGCACCGCGCTCTCCGCGCCGAAGCTGGAAACCACTGCCACTTCACCGGCATGGCCATCGCGCAGCACGCTGGCGAGCATTTCCTGAGTGTCATTGCCATGGAACAGGCGGTTGAGACGCACGGCATCGGCCTCGCGGAAACGAGGGCCAGTGTCGATGCGGTCCACCGCGCGTTCCCTGGCGCGTTCAGGCATGGCGCCCAATTCCATGACGGCGCGCCCAGATCGGCTGGCGCAGGTCCGCCGCGGCCTGATAGACGTCCGCCCAGCGATTGAGCGCCGCCTCGGCGTCTGCCGGATCGAGCGCCACATCGGGCGCAAAGCTGTCAAAGCCGCAGCGGCGCATGGCGGCAAGCTGGTCGACCAGGACATCGCCCACCGCGCGCAATTCGCCCAGATAGCCCGCCTCGCGCAGGATCCGCGCCGCCGAATAGCCGCGTCCGTCGCCGAACACGGGGAAATTGACTTCGACCAGCTTCAACCGGTCGAGATGGGGCAAAAGGTCGCGCGCGTCGTCGCCCGGTTCGATGCGGACAGCGGCGGCATTGGTCTGGTCGCCGAAGGCGTCGACCGTCACGGCCGGATCGGCGACGGGTTCGTCGTCGCGGAAGCGAAGCTGGGGCTCACTCATTGTCCCCCCTCCTCTTCAGAGGAGGGGGTCAGGGGGTGGTGGCGCGGCTCGCAGAGGCGCGCTGGTGCAAAGCACCACCCCGCTGTGACCAGGCCCTGCTGCGCAGACCCAAGTCTCGCTGCCCCTCCTCTGAAGAGGAGGGGAGAAAGTGCGGTCTCACTCATAGATCGCCTCCTTGAACGGGGCCATGCCGATACGCCTGTAGGTATCAAGAAAGCGTTCGCCCTGCTGGCGCTGGGCCAGATAGACATCGGTGGCCTTTTCGACCGCGTCGACAATGCCATCCTCGTCGAAACCCGGGCCGGTTATTGCCCCGAGCGAGGTATCCGCGCCCTCGCAGCCGCCGAGCAGGAGCTGGTAGTTCTCCACCCCCTTGCGGTCGACGCCAAGGATGCCGATGTGGCCGGCATGGTGATGCCCGCAGGCATTGATGCAGCCCGATATCTTGAGCTTCAGTTCGCCGATCTGCGCTTCCTTGCCGTTAGCAAAGCGTTCGGACAGCTTCTGCGCGATGGGGATCGAGCGGGCATTGGCCAGGCTGCAATAGTCGAGCCCGGGGCAGGCGATGATGTCGCCGATCAGGTCGAGATTGGGCGTGCCGAGGCCGGCCGCTTTCAGCTTCTGCCACAGCGTATAGAGATCGGCCTTGCGGACATGCGGGAAGACGATGTTCTGGGCATGAGTCACGCGCAGCTCGTCGAACGAATAGTCGCGCGCGAGGTCGGCCATCAGCCTGATCTGGTCGGCCGTGGCGTCGCCCGGAATGCCGCCGACAGGCTTCAGGCTGACAGTCGCGATAATGTAGCCCGGCTGCTTGTGGGCATGGCAGTTGCGATCGACCCACAGCGCGAAGTCCGGGTCCGCGCGGTCCAGCGCGTCAGGGGCGCTCGCATCGAAGGCGGGGTCGGCGAAATGGGCCTTGATCCGCTCCAGTTCGGCCGGCGGCGGTTCGATGCCCTGCGACATGAGATGGGCGAATTCTTCTTCGACCTGGCGGCGGTATTCGTCCGCACCGATCTCGTGGACCAAAATCTTGATCCGCGCCTTGTACTTGTTGTCGCGGCGGCCATAGCGGTTGTAGACTCTGAGGCAGGCCTCCAGATAGGTGACCAGCCGCTCGATCGGCAGAAACTGGCCGATCAACGGGGCGATCATCGGCGTTCGCCCCATGCCGCCGCCAGCATAGATGTCGGCCATGACCGAGCCGCGCTCGTCGAAGTAGAGCTTGATGCCGATATCGTGGAGCCGCATCGCCGCGCGGTCGGTCTCGCTGGAAATCACCGCGATCTTGAACTTGCGCGGCAGGTAAGTAAACTCCGGGTGGAAGCTCGACCACTGGCGCAAAAGCTCGGCATAGGGGCGCGGGTCGACCATTTCGTCGGCGGCAGCCCCGGCATATTGGTCCGAGCTGATATTGCGGATGCAATTGCCGCTGGTCTGGATCGCGTGCATCTCGACCGAGGCAAGATCGGAAAGAATATCAGGTGCTTCTTCCAGCTTTATCCAGTTGTACTGGATGTTCTGCCGGGTGGTGAAATGTCCGTATCCGCGGTCATACTTGTCGGCGATATCTCCCAGCATGTGCATCTGGCGCGAATTGAGCGTGCCATAGGGCACTGCGACGCGCAGCATGTAGGCGTGAAGCTGCAAGTAAAGCCCGTTCATCAGCCGCAAGGGCTTGAATTGGTCCTCGGTCAGGTGGCCTTCGATGCGGCGGCGCGTCTGGTCGCGGAATTCGGCGACGCGGGCATCCACCATGGCCTGATCGTATTGGTCGTATTGGTACATCAGATCACCCAGTTCGCGGCGTCGGCGTCGCCTGGTTTGAGAGAGAGGTCGAGCCTGACGGTCGGCCCGAGCGCGCGGATGCGCTCCTTGATATGGCTGGGGCGCACGCCATCGGCGGTGCGCTCGCCATCAATGGCATAGGCGGCATTGACCCGGCGCGCGGCGCTTTCTCGGGCAAGGATGGCGTCGGCATCGGCCCCAGCGTCGGCAGCGCTGTTGACGAAGCGCGACCAGCCTTCGCCATCCCACCAGACCACATCGCCGGTCTTCAAATCGTTTCCTGTCAGTATCTTCACGCAAGAGTCTCCAGCGCCAGGGCGCGCAATTGGCGGTCCGGCTGCGCCGTGACTTCGCCGATGACAATCAGGGCAGGGCTTTTCACCCGGCTATTCGCGACCAGTTCCGCCAGCCCCGCCAGCGGTGCGCGCAGGACGCGCATGGCGCTGCGCGTCGCATTTTCGATGACCGCAACCGGCATAGCGGGCGAAAGTCCGTCTTCGATGAGCTTTTCCGAGATCGCTTCCGCCGTGGCGACGCCCATGTAGATCACCAGCGTGCGGCCCTTGCCCCCCAGTCCCGCCCAGTTCTGCTCGCTTAGACCTTTGCATTGGCCGGCGACGAAGCTGACCACGCTGGCGCTGTTGCGATGGGTAAGCGGCACTTTCGCCGCGGCTGCGGCGCCCAGCGCGGCGCTGATACCCGGAACCACTTCTACATCGATGCCGGCGGCCTCGCACGCCTCAACCTCTTCGCCGCCACGCCCAAAAATAAAGGGATCACCGCCTTTTAGTCGGATTACTTCATTCCCAGCTTGAGCTTCTGAAATGAGCAGGCGATTGATCTCGTGTTGCGGCAGGGTGTGCCGCGAGCGGCGCTTGGCTACAGAAATCAGCCGCGCGCCGGAAGGCGCCATCGAAAGGATGGCGGGATCGACCAGCCCGTCGTGCACGATAACCCT
>JBFWSE010000137.1:0-9549 GCA_050248535.1 Novosphingobium sp. | reverse complement strand
CTAGCCGGGACTGAACGTAATAGCGATGCCATCCGCTGCGAGCGGCTGGCGGGGAGCAAGCCGGCCTTGCGGCCAGTGGGCGAAGTAGTCATCCCGGATCCCGATGGCACTCCGCTCTATCCCGGGGTGATCCAGGACGGAAACCGGGCGGTATCCGAGACCTCGGGCGCGGTGCTTGCCATTGCGCCGGACAACTGGCTTGATGGATGCCCCACGCTCGACATGCCTATCGATGATCGCGCTGGCGGAACCGTTGCGCGCGCCCATCTCGACCCGGTCAACGGGCGTATGCTATTTGTCGATGTCATAAGAAAAAACGATGGACCTTCCATCGACGTGCGCCCCGACAGATGGGCGAAAGCCGGGCACAATCTGCCCAGGGAAAGAGGAGCAGTACTATGAGCGGCCATGATCTGGTAATTCGCGGCGGCACGGTGATCGACGGCACCGGGGCCGAAGGCTATATCGCCGATGTCGGGATCAAGGATGGCCGGATCGCCGAGATCGGCAAGATTGCCCCCAACGGCGCCCGCTCGATCGACGCCGAAGGCCATATTGTCACCCCCGGTTTCATCGATGGGCACACCCACATGGATGCCCAGATGCACTGGGATCACCTAGGCACCAATTCGTGCTGGCACGGCGTTTCGACCGTGGTCATGGGCAATTGCGGCTTTTCCATCGCGCCGATCCGCAAGGGCAAGCAGGAACTGGTCGCCCGCAGCCTCGAACGCGCCGAGGACATTTCCGGCGAGGCGATGGAAGCCGGGATCGATTTCTCGTGGGAGCACTATGACGACTATCTCGATGTGGTTGATAAGCTGCCCAAGGGCATCAACCATGCGGCCTATGTCGGTCACTCGGCCTTGCGCACTTTCGCTATGGGCGAGCGCGCCTTTACCGAAGAGGCCAACGCCGACGACCTCGCGGCGATGCAGGCCGAATTGAAGCGCGGGCTCGATGCCGGCGCCATCGGCTTTTCCACCTCGCGCAGCTTCGCGCATATGACCTCCGACGACAAACCGGTCGCTTCGCGGCTGGCCAACCGGGATGAAGTCTGGAACCTGGTGCACACGATGAAAGGCCGCAAGGGCACGATCTTCGAGCTGGCGCACGAGATCATACTGCCAGGAAATCCAGAAGGCGACGCCTACTGGAACTGGCTCAAGGATCTTGCTGTCAGCTCGGGGGTCGCCACGACTTATGGCGTGCTCGGTGGCTTTGCGATGAAGCAGCTCGACTACATAGAGGATGTCGCCAGGGCTGGGGGTCGCATGTTTGGCCAAACCCACAGCCGCGGCGTTACCTCGCTGTTTTCCTTCCGAACGGCTTTTCTGTTCGACAAACAGCCAGCCTGGGCGGAATTCCGTGCTCAGGCGCTTGACGTGCAGAAGGCGCAGCTGTCGGACCCGATAGTGCGCGCGCGGCTGATCGATGCGGTAGATAATGCGAATTACGGAGCAATTTCAGGCGCCGAAGGCAAACCGCCCGAATGGGACTCATTCTACTATTACGACACCGTAATGCCGCCGTATCGTTCGCTTGCCGAGCTTGCGGCCGAGCGCGGCAAGGCGCATCCGCTCGAAGTTCTGTTCGATCTGGCCGTCGAGACCGACATGAGCGCCATGTTCATGCAATACCTTACGCGCGCCTCTGACGAGGAGGCCGTGCATGTTATGCGTCACCCCTCCTCGATCATGACATTCTCGGATTCGGGCGCCCACGTTGGACAGATCGCCGACGGTTCGATCCAGACGCACCTGCTTGCCTATTTCTGCCGCGACAAGGGGTTGCTGGAACTACCCGAAGCGATAAAATTCATGACCAGCCGCGCGGCCGACGCCTGGGGCTTTGCCGACCGCGGCCGGCTGGCAATGGGTAAGGCGGCGGACATCAACGTGATCGATCCGAATACTGTCTGCCCGGAAATGCCGGTTGTCGTGCATGATCTGCCCACCGGCAAGCGGCGGCTGTCGCAGCGGGCCAAGGGCTTCAGGGCGACAGTGGTCAATGGCCAGGTGCTGACTGAAAACGGCCAGCACACCGGCGCGCTGCCGGGCAAGCTGCTGCGCCGCAGGGACTGACGCCATGCCCGCCATGCCTCTGGCCCACGTCAGCTGGGCGATCGCCGAAAATGCCACCCGCAAGCGCTGCGATGCGTTTTTCATGGACATTTTCGGTGCCCAGCATGTCTACGAGATCCTGATCACGCCGGAAAACGCGGACTCTGGTCTCGACCGCGAAGAGCGCCTGATGATGATCGGCGACACCATGATCATCCCGATCGCGCCCGGCGGCCCCGGCGAGACTCCGCTATCGCCAACCGGGGAGATGCTGCGCCGCAATGCCGGGCCGATGCGCTGGCTGGGTCTGGCGCTCAAGGTGGCGGACCTTAAGGAAACAGCCAGGCGGTTCGAGGAAAAGGGTTTCAAACTGCATTACGATCCGGGGATGGAGGAGATCTATTTCCTCGTCGGGCGCAAGCAGGCCATGGGTGTTCGGCTCGAGATTCTCGCACACGACTTGCCCGACGATCCGCGCCAGCAGCCGGGCTGGAACCCGATGCGCTGGCGCGACGAGCATCCGCTGGGGATCGAGGGTCTGCAATCGGTGGGCGTTTCGGCGCCGTCTCTCGAAGCGGCGCGCGAGCTTTTCGGCGACAGGCTGGAACTGCGCGAACTGGGCGAGCGAGACTTGCCCGGCGACCGGGCGCGCTGCGTGGCTTTCGACCTGGGCGATACGGTGATCGAGGCAATGGCGCCACAGGACGATGCGTCCGATCTGGCGAAGCATCTGCGCGAGACGCAGGGCATCTATTGCATCACTTTCAAGGTGCGTTCGGCAGCGGCAGCAGCGGACTATCTGCGCGGCAAGGGTCTCGATGTCATTGGCGATATGGCAAGCGGCGTGGCCATTCGTCCGGACCAGGCCTTCGACCGGCTGATCCGGTTCACCGAAAACGAAGTGCCGGGCTATCCGCCGCTGGGATCGAAACTAGCACAGGTGGTCGTCGCCGCACACTGACCAGGGAGAGGGTCGAATGGGAGAGGAACGGCTCACCATCGTATCGGCGGATTGCCATGCCGGGCCCCGCCGCATGGCCGACTATCGGCCCTATCTCGAACAGCGTTTCCTCGCCGACTTCGACGACTATTGCGCGCGGATCGACCGCTACGAGGCCGAGATTGGCAGTGGTCTCGAGGGCGGCGGTGCGCCGAGCTACGGCGAGACCGGGCTGTGGGACGCCGAAGCGCGAACACAGCAACTCGATGGCGATGGCGTCGCAGCCGAAGTGATCTTTGCCCAGGGATCGGTCGCCTTCCATACCTACCCGGCGGTTGGCGGTGGCCAGAAAGTCGATTTTACGGCCACCCCCGAACAGATTGCCGCCGGTTGCCGCGCCTACAACCTCTGGCTGGCCGACCTGTGCTCCAATGACCCCCGACGCCACCTCGGGATCGCCCGGGTGCCGCTGCCTGATGTAGATGCGGCAATCGTCGAAGTCGAATGGGCGGCGAAGAATGGCCTTCGCGGCGGCGTGCACATGCCGGCGATCACTTCCGCCGAGGCCATGCCCTATTTCAACGACCCGATGTACGAACCCTTCTGGGCGGCCTGCGCCTCCAGCCGGATGGTGCTCAACATGCATGGCGGCGCAAACCTGACCTATGGCCCGGGGCCGGAGAGTTTCGCGCTGACGCTGGCGGAAGTGGACTGGATCAGCCACCGCGGCCTGTCGCACATGATCTTTTCCGGCGTGTTCGAACGCTACCCCAAGCTGCACCTCGCCATGACCGAGCAGCGCAATCACTGGGTCCACCAGCTGCTCGACGATTTCGACTCGGTCTATGCCCACACCGGCAAGTTCGGCGCCAATGCGCGGCTGCCGCGAAAACCCAGCGAATACTTCATGAGCAATTGTTTCATCGGCGCGAGTTTCCTGTCTCGCCCCGAATGCGCCAAGCGCGGCGAAGTGGGCGCGCATACCTTCATGTGGGGATCGGACTATCCGCACAGCGAGGGCACCTGGCCCTACACTGGGCAGGCGCTGCGCTATGCATTTGGCTGCGACGTTCCCTCGGGTGAACTCAAGGCCATGCTCGCGGGCAATGCCGCGCGTTGCTATTACCTTGATCTCGAAGAGCTTGCAGACATTGCCGCCCGGATCGGCCCGACCGAAGCGGACCTGCGCGACCCGATCGACGTACTGCCGGGCGAATCGCCCGGAGAGCAGCCGGTGCGCTCATGGGCGTTCCGGCGTCACGGCGCCTGGCATTAGGGAGAGGCACAATGGAATTCCGCCCCCTGCATCCTGATTTCGGCGCCGAAGTGATCGGATTCGACGTCGAGAATGGCCTTGATTCCGCCGATATCGCGGCGTTGCGCGAGGCCTATGACCGCTATTCGCTGCTGCTGTTTCGCGGCGCGGGGCATTTGCCGAACGAGAGGCATATCGAACTGGCCAGCTGGTTCGGCCCGCCGTCACCGGTGGACAATACCGGCAAGGGCGATTTCGTCTCTGTGCTGCACAACCGCGATCCGGGCGGGTCGATGCAACTGCCGTTCCACTGCGATCTGACATACACTGACTACCCGATCAAGGCGATCTGCCTGCAGGCCATCGAGCTGCCGCTTTCGCCGACTTCGACGACCTATGTCAGCAATCTGGCCGCCTGGAAGCACCTCTCGCCGGACATGCAGCAGCAGTTGGAAGGGCTGACGCTGGAGCACGTCCACATCTCGAATGTGCCCGAATACGACTGGCCGCCCTTCATCGCGGAGCACCCGGTCAAGTTTCCTCACCCGAGCACCGGCCAGCCCATGCTGCTCTGCACGGAACATCATGCGACGCGCATTCTCGAACTCGACGAGGCCGAAAGCCGCGCGCTGATCGACCGGCTGTTCGCGCACCAGTATGCGCCCGAGCGGCAATACGATCACGTTTGGCAGCTCAATGACGTGCTGATGTTCGACAACCTCGCCGTCCAGCATGCGCGCCGGGAAAAGAGCGATTACGCCGGCGGCCCGCGCGCCTTGCAGCGGGTGGCTCTTTGCGAGATTACCCTGCAGGAATCGATCGACCGTGCGCGTGCGAAGCAGGCGGCATAACTTTGTGTTTTCGTGCCTTCGTGTGAGATGAATTGAACAGGAGACCTGAAATGCCGACTCCCGAAATGCCGCAAAAAGCTCCCTATCCGGTCGAAGTCGAGGACGGGAAAAGCTACTGGTGGTGCTCTTGCGGCCAGAGCGGCAACCAGCCGTTCTGCGACGGCAGCCACAAAGGAAGCGAGTTCACGCCCACCAAGTGGGATGCGAGCGAAAGCAAGACAGTCTATTTCTGCGGCTGCAAGCAGTCCGGGAACGGCGCGCTGTGCGATGCGTCACACCGCAATCTTTAGGGTAATCCTCGCGCTGCTCGGCCTGCTGGCGGCGCAGGGAGCCTTGGCGGAACCGGCGGGCTATTTGCTGGGCGAGAAGCACGTCAGCTACACCGACGAAAGCCGGCCGATCAAGGCGAGCATGGGCTTTGCAGGATCGCCGACGCGGCGGCTCGATGTGCTGGTCTGGTATCCTGCGGCCAAGGGCGGCATCGATGGCGCGGCGGCGAAGGGCGGCCCTTGGCCGCTACTGCTGTTCAGTCACGGGACTTACGGTCACGCCGATGGCTTCATGCATATCGTCAACGACCTGGTGGCACATGGCTATGTCGTGGCCGCGCCTGACTATCCGCTGACATCGCGCGCAGCCTGGACCCGAATCAAAGATCCCGACATTTCTGATGTGGCGCAGCAGGTAAGGGATGACCGCTTCCTGCTCGACCGGTTGATCGCCGATCCGGCGATCGGGCCAATGATCGACAAAGACCGCATCGCCGCAGGCGGCCATTCGCTGGGCGCCGTGACCAGCTATTTCCTCGGCTATGGCGTCCAGACCCGCGATCCGCGTGTGAAGGCGCTGGTTCTGGTCGGAGCGGGGGATCCGGTGCAGGCAGCCCTGTCGCAGGATATGGGCCTGTTCGGCACAGCCCATGCCGCGGCCCCGCTGCCTGTGCTTTTCCTGTCAGCGGAGAAGGATGTTTTCGCCCGGATGATGGGCCGGGCGCATGCCGCCTACTTTCGCGTAGAACCGCCCAAATACGAAGTCATGGTCAAGCGCGGCGCCCATGTCTGGTTCCACGCCGAAATGGACCAGCACCCGCAGGGCAAGAACCCCGACTGCCTGTTCTTCGAGCGGATGAGCCCGACCATGAAAGTCCCCGGTTGCGAGGGGCCGGAGGAGATGATCGATCCGGTGCGCCAGCAGGCCATCACGCTGGCGGCGATGCGCTCGTTTCTCGACGGCTATCTGAAGCGCGACGCAGCGGCGCTGTCGCGGCTGCGCACGCTGGACAAGGCGTTTCCGGAGGCCGAATTGATCCTGAGCGAATAATCAGGTGCCGTAGGCGCGAAGATCTTCGCCATCGTCCGAACGGCATAACTGGATCAGCTGGTTGAGTTCGGGAATGTGAAAGGCGTGAACGAAACGCAGACCGGCAATGCCAGGCTGGGCCCAGCGCACTTCGGCTTCGACCCGGCCGAAACCCTCGATACCAAGCTCGATCGCATCTCCGGTAGCGAGGCCCTTGCTGTCCAGATTGCCGATCCGGCAGCCTTCAAGCGAAACCTCGACCAACAGGCCGTCGCGGGCGCCTGTCACTTCCGTGCACAACTCCACCATTCGCCTTACGGCAAAGCGTGTGTGCTTACGGATGAAGAGGACGTTCAAGCCAAGGCCCCTCGCTGACACTGTCGTGACAGCGAAGAGACCACCAAATGGTTACTATCGGGTTTCCCTTAGGCCAGCGCCGCTTTCAGGTCCTCGACCAGGTCAGTGCGTTCCCATGGGAAGAAGTCGCCTTCCGCCTTGCGGCCGAAGTGGCCATAGGCGGCGCTCTTGCGGTAGATCGGCTTGTTGAGCCCCAGGTGGGTGCGGATGGCACGCGGGGTGAGGCCGCCTAGACTATCGATGCTCATGATTGCCGCTTCGATCTTGTCATCGCCGGCCGTGCCCGTGCCGTGCGTGTCGACATAGAGCGACAGCGGCTTCGACACGCCGATGGCATAGGCCAGCTGGATGGTGCACCGTGTGGCAAGGCCGGCCGCAACGATATTCTTGGCGAGATAACGGGCGATGTAGGCGGCCGAGCGGTCGACCTTGGTCGGATCCTTGCCGCTGAACGCGCCGCCGCCGTGCGGTGCGGCGCCGCCATAGGTGTCGACGATGATCTTGCGCCCGGTCAGCCCGGCGTCGCCATCGGGACCGCCGATCTCGAACTTGCCGGTCGGATTAATGTGATAGACCGTTTCGTCCGACAACAGGGCGGCGGGCAGAACCGTAGCGACCACATTGCGGACATAGGCCTTGAGCTCGGCTTCCTTGGCGCCTTCGTGGTAGCCCGGCTTGTGCTGGGTGGACACGACGATGGCCGTGGCGGCGACCGGTTTGCCATTGTGGAAACGGAGCGTCACCTGGCTCTTGGCGTCGGGCTCGAGAAACGGCGCCGTGCCCGAATGACGGTCGGCGGCCATGCGCTCGAGAATCTTGTGGCTGTAGTCGAGCGTGGCCGGCATCAGGTCGGGCGTCTCGTCGCAGGCGAAACCGAACATGATGCCCTGGTCGCCTGCGCCTTCGTCCTTGTTGCCGCTGGCGTCGACGCCCTGTGCGATATCCGACGACTGCGGGTGCAGGTGGTTTTCGAAATGGAGGTTCTGCCAGTGGAAGCCGTCCTGTTCGTAGCCGATGTCCTTCACCACCGCGCGGACCACGGTCTGGATTTCCTCGAGCGCGCCGGGCGACCAGTCGCCGTCGCGGTCGATCATGCCATTGCCGCGGACTTCTCCGGCCAGGACGACGCGATTGGTCGTGGTCATGGTCTCGCAAGCGACGCGCGCCTCGGGGTCTTTCGACAGGAACAGATCGACGATCGCGTCGCTGATCTGGTCGGAGACCTTGTCGGGATGGCCTTCGGAAACGGATTCGGAAGTGAAGAGATAGTCGGAACGCATGGTTGAACCAGTCCTTGCTGTGTCTGCGTATAAGGAAATCTTTATATGCCGATGCGCCCCTAGCCTTGGCGGCGGCGCGTGGCAACCAGCGATAGCGCAAGGAGTACTAACGATATGCAAAGCGGCAGTACATTTCCAAGGCGGCTGAACAGGGTTGGCGCGTGGGCGGGGGGGATCAGACCATCGAGCCGGGCCGACTTTCCGGAGGGGATATGCTGGCGCACCACGCCATCGGCATCGATCACCGCGCTGATGCCGGTGGTGGTCGAACGCAGCAGCGGCAGCCCTTCCTCGATCGCCCGCATGCGCGCCTGGGCCAGGTGTTGCGGCGGACCCCAGGAACCGAACCAGCCGTCGTTGGACAGGTTCACCAGATAGTCGGGCCGATGGGCGGGATCGACCACTTCGCCCGAGAAGATGATTTCGTAGCAGAGCTGGATGCCGGCCTTGCCATGGCGCCCCAGATCGAGCGTGCGCGGCCCCGGCCCGGGCAGGAAATCCATGTCGCCCGGCACCAGCCGCGACAGGCCGAGCGGCTCCAGCAGCGGCCGCATCGGCAGGTATTCACCATAAGGAACGAGGTGCGCCTTGGCATATTTGGCGCGGATTGTGCCCGTGTCGTCGAGCGCAGTGACCACGTTACCCGCGCCGATCAGATGGCCGAACCGGAACCGGAGATCGGTGGTGCCGGCCAGCAGCAGGCTGCCCTTGCCAATGGCGCGGGCGATCCGCGCGCGGGCGAGCGCCGGATCGCCGGCATAAGTGTAGTCGATGTAGGCGACGGCCGGATAGCCGTCGTCCAGATAGTCCTGCACGCCCGATTCCGGCCAGAGCACCAGCCGCGCCTCGCCGTTGTTGCGGGGGCGGGACAGGGCCGCGGTTATGCGGAACTGGTTTTCGAAATTGGCCGGGTCGTTGAGGAGTTCCTGCCGGATATCGGGCTGCACGATAGTGTATGGCACCGTACCTTCTGACCTGTCATGCGGGCTGGGCAGCAGCATCAGTATGACCGGGAGCACCACCATGCCCCCGCCGCGCAAGTCTACTCTGCCGCGCTTGACAGCCAGCAGCCAGCTTCCGGCCAGGATCAGGACCAGGCCCGAGAGGCCATAGGTGCCCAACCAGGGCGCCAGCGAGGCAAGGCCCGCCCGATCGAACGGCCCCAGCGCCACCACGCCAAGCGGGTTCCAGACGAAACCGGTGAACATCCATGCGCGCAGCCATTCGCTGACGATCCAGCTGCCCGCGAAAGCCAGAATCAGCGCGGCATAGTTGCCGCGTCCGATCAGCCGCGCACCCAGCGCCGCCAGCGCGGGGTAGACGGCCAGATAGAGCGACAGCAACACCACTGCGATCCAGCCGAGCCATGCCGGCATATTGGCCTGATAGGTGAAAGCCGTGGCGATCCAGGCATTGCCCACGGTGAAATGGCCAAGGCCGAACAGCCACCCGAGCAGTGCGGCCTGCTTCCAGTTGGGTGCGCGGGCGATCAGCTCGATCAGTC
>JBFWSE010000136.1:0-9589 GCA_050248535.1 Novosphingobium sp. | reverse complement strand
TGCCATTGAGCAGAACCAGGCCGGCGATCACAAGAACATCGATCCAGGGAAAGGGTGTCACGTCACGGCCGCTAGCAGAATTTGCCGGGGTCTAACAGTGCGCCGTTGTTGACAGGCGGCTGGTCCATTTTCCATTCATCTTCATGGGAACATGGTTAATCCACACGATATCGCAATAAGAGGGACGCAACTGTCATGACTAAAACCCGCTGGCTCGGCTCGAGCCTCGCCGCCCTGTCTCTGTTGGCCACTTCGGCCTGTGTTACCGATCCCAATACCGGGCAGAAGAAAGTCTCGCGCACGGCCATCGGCGGTGTCGGCGGCGCGCTGGCCGGCATGCTGCTGGGCGGCGTGATTGGCGGCAGGACGGGGCGGATCGTCGGCGCCGGCATCGGCGGTGTCGCCGGCGGCGTCATCGGCTACAAGATGGATCAGCAGATCAAGGAACTGAAGGAAGAAACCGCGGGTTCCGGCGTGGACGTCACCGAGACGGACGATGGCCAGGCGATCCTGGTCAACCTGCCCGATGGCGTGACTTTCGACGTCAATTCCTATTCGCTCAAGCCCCAGTTCCGCGACACGCTCGACGCAGTTGCAGAGAACCTCAAGAAATATCCCAACAGTCTGGTCGACGTCTATGGCCACACCGATTCGACCGGATCCAACGAATACAACCAGACGCTTTCTGAAAACCGGGCGCGCACGGTAGCCAACTATATGACGTCACGCGGTGTTTCCGGCGCACGCATCCGAAGCATGGGCTTCGGCGAAACCATGCCTGTGGCCAGCAACGACACCGAAGATGGCCGCGCGCGCAACCGCCGGGTGGAAATCAAGATCGTGCCGATCAGCGAGGAAGAAGTAAGGGCGGCGCGGCAGGGCCAGTAGGGACCCTACCGCCGTAGCACCACGCCGCCATCCACGCCGATTACTTGCCCGGTGATGTAGGCGCCCTCGTCCGACATCAGCAGCGCGCTCATCGCGGCGATGTCTTCCGGGCGGCCGAGGCGGCCTTTCAGCACGGCAAGATCGAACAGCCACTGCTTGAATTCATCGCTCAGTTCCTGTTCGAGCCGTTCGTGCATGGTCGAGCCCGGCGATATGCAGTTGGCGCGAATACCCTGCGCGCCATGGCGAACGGCAATGTGGCGCATGATCGCCTCGACTCCGGCCTTGGCCACCGAATAGGCGACCTGACCCGGCGGGCCTGTGCAGGCTGCAGGCGAGCTGGTGAGCACCATCGAGCCGCCGCCGCGCTCCAGCAGCGCGGGCAGTGCGGCGCGGGCGCAGAGGTAGTAACCGCGCAGGTTGATCCGCATGGTCTGGTCAAAAGCCTCGATGGGCAGTTCGAGAATGCCCACCGACATGTCGCCATCGACGAATGTCGCGAAATTGATGTGAATGCCGTCGAGGCCGCCGAATGTGCGGCAGGCGAGGTCCACTGCCGCGGCTGCTGAATGCTCGTCGCTGCCGTCAAGCGCCGTCGCGACAATGTTGCCGCCTGATGCCTTCACTTCCGCACACACGGCTTCGGCCGGTTCGAGCGCGATGTCGCCCAGAACGACATTGGCCCCCTCTTCGGCGAACCGCCGCGCCAGGCCGCCGCCGATGCCGCCGCCGCCTGCCACGAGGATTGTTTTGCCCAACAACCGCTTCATCATGCCGCCTCTCCCGATGCGCTTTCTTTGCCTCCTGCATGATTGCCCGGACTTTCCGGGTTGTCCACTGGCGGCCGATGGGCCAAAATGTTTTCGCGCTTGCAGTGCACCGGAATTCGGGAGTCGATGAAATGAACATGGCCGCGCCCTGGGGTGAATACGACAAGACGGCCGCCCTGCCGCTGGGTCCGTTCAAGCGAGGCAGCCAGGAGCACCTCACCGTGATGTGCCGGGCGCTGCTCGACACTCACGATCCCTACAAGCCGGCGATACTCGACTGGCCCAAGCTTGACCCCGAGACCGAAGCCAAGATCAAGTCGCTGCCGATCTGGGACATCGCGGTCGCGGTGGAGGAACGCGCCGGGGTCAATGTGCGCACATTCGCCAAGACCGTCACCGAGCCGCTGCTGCGCACCGCCATGGACATGGACGGTTTCGAAGAGTCCCGCCACAAGACGGTTCTCGCCAATCTGACCGAGGCCTATGGCATCGCGGTCCCCGAGCCCGAGGACTGCGAACCGCACCGCGATCCCGAATGGGCTTTCATGATCACCGGCTATTCGGAATGCATCGACAGCTTCTTCGGCTTCGGCCTGTTCCGCCTCGCCGCCGATTCGGGATTCTTCCCCGAGGAACTGGTCGATACTTTCGAGCCGGTGATGCGCGAGGAAGCGCGGCACATCCTGTTCTTCGTCAACTGGGTGAGCTGGTGGCGGCGCAACATGCCCTGGTGGCGGCGCCCCTGGTTCGAAGCCAAGGTGCTGTGGGTGTGGCTGTTCCTCATCGCCGAGCGGATGAGCTTCGCCAAGGGTCTGGGCACCAATCCCAAGGGCGACGACTACAATTTCACGATGAACGGATCGAAGGAACTGGGCGTCGAAGTGACCTTCACCGAACTGGCGGCGATCTGCCTTGCGGAAAACGACCGGCGGCTGGAGCCCTATGACAAGCGCCTGCTTCGCCCGCGTTTCGTCCCGAAAATGGTGCGGCTGGCCTGGCGGCTCGCCGGGGGGAAGAAGAAGGCGGCGGCCTGAACACCGGGAGACTGGAATGACTGCGATCGGCGATCTCGACCTGATGCATCTGCCGATTGCAACGGCGGCATTCGGTAACGACCCGCTGCCCTGGTTCGAAAAGGCACGCGGGCAGCACGAATGGCTGGCGGCCAGCGACATCGGCTTTGTCCTCACTTCCTACCGCGCGATCGACGAGATCATGCGGCTCGACGACAAGCTGACCATGCCCGGCGAGGAAATCGCCGATATCATGGGCGCACGTGGTACCGGCTGGGGCGATTTCGCGGTCGATCAGATGCTGGTCAGCACGGGCGAGCGGCACAAGCGCCTGCGCGGCAGCGCCAGCACCGCGTTCGGTCCGGGCAATGTCAAACGCCTGCGTCCGCTGATGCGCGAGACGGTCACGGCCATCCTCGACGAATGGGCGCCCAAGGGCGCTTTCGATTTCACTGATTTCGCCGCGCAATTTCCGGTGCGGGTGATGTTCGCCCTGCTCGGCACCTCGACCGAGCGGCTGCCCGAGATCATGAAATGGCTCGAAGTCCACGGCGAGAGCTTCAATCTCGAGGTCGAGAAAATGCCGCTGATCGAGCACGGCTATCAGACGCTGTGGCAATTCGTCGATGATCTGGTCGTCGAACGCCGCCAGCAGCATGCCAAAGGCGACTTGCTCGACACAATGATCGCGGCGAACGACAGCGGCGAGCTGACCGACAAGGAACTGCACCAGATGCTGATCCTGATGTTCGCGGCAGGCTATGACACGACCAAGAACCTGACGATCCTGCTGATGCGTTCGATGCTCGATCATCCCGAGATCTACCGGCGATGCGGCGAGGATTTTGACTATGCGAAAAAGGTCGTGAAAGAGCAGCTGCGCTTCATGACGCCATCCAACACCATGCGCATGGTCAATCAGACTTTCGAATATCGCGGAGTCGAAATCCCGGCGGGCACCATGCTGGTCTTCCCGCTGACGATTTCGGGCCACGATCCTGAGATGTTCGCCAATCCCGACCGGTTCGATCCGGAACGGCCCGAAAAGCACCCCACCCAGGCTTTCGGGCGCGGCATGCACATCTGCCTTGGGCAGTTCCTCGCCGTCGCCAATGTCGAGGAAGGCATCCACCAGATCGCCAAGCGCATCGCCAATCCGCGGCTGGCAGGTGACGTGACCTGGAAGCCGTTCCCCGGGGTCTGGGGGATCACCAGCCTGCCGATCGAGTTCGATCCGGTAGCGGCGGAAGCGGCAGCGGTTTAGCGGGCGGCGGCGGCCCTCGCCATATCCGCCATGCGCTCAACCGCCGCGGCATGGATCGCCGGCGCGCTGACCAGCACGCCGAAGGCTCGCGGATCGCGCTTGTTGTAATTGAGCGGCTGCCCGAAGACATCGGTAACCGCGGCGCCCGCCTCGCGGGCGATCAGGGCGGCAGCGGCAAGATCCCATTCGAAACCCCAGCGCATGGTCGCAACCATGTCGGCCTCGTCGGCGGCGACCATGGCCATGCGCAAGGCTATCGAGTTCGGCTGCGGCACGAACACAAGATCGCTCTCGGCGTCGGGAGTTATGCTCGCCGGCACGCGTGCGCCGGGCAAATCCAGCCTGCTGCTGGCGGACAGGCGCTGGCCATTGCGCCAGGAGCCCTGTCCCGCCTCGCCATGCCAGAACTCGTCGCGGGCTGGCGCGCTGAGCATGCCGAACAGCGGCCGCCCCGAACTGACCAGCGCCACCGAAACGGCCCATCCCGGCCGTCCGCGAACGAAATCGCGCGTCCCGTCGATCGGGTCGACCAGCCACAGCAATCCGCCATCGAGGCGTTCGGGGGCATCGACGGTTTCCTCGGACAGCCAGCCCGCGGCCGGGAGCAGTACGCCTAGTTCGCGCTTGAGAAAGGCATCGACCGCCAGATCCGCCGCCGAGACCGGGTCTCCGGGACTCTTTTCCCAAACTTCGGGCGAATGGCCCGCTCCCGGCCAGCTTGCCATGGCAATACGCCCCGCTTCGCGGACGATTTGCTCAAGACGGGCGCGGTCGATCATTCGCTAGGGCGATCCTTATTGCCAACGAATTGCATTTGACCGCTATCGGCTACTTTTCAAGCGCTGAACGATATGCTTATGCGGCACCGCACAATCGGCCCTCCCCAGGCAGCAACAGCGGAAAGCCCTTTCCTCATGAACATCCACGAATACCAGGCCAAGGAACTGCTTGCCAAATTCGGCGTCAGCATCCCCAAAGGCATTCCCGCGCTGACTGTCGAGGAAGCGGTCGCCGCCGCAAAATCGCTCCCCGGGCCGCTCTATGTGGTGAAGGCGCAAATCCACGCCGGCGGGCGCGGCAAGGGCAAGTTCAAGGAACTGGCCCCCGACGCCAAGGGCGGCGTGCGGCTGGCCAAGAGCCTGGAGGAAGTGGAAAGCCACGCCCGCGAAATGCTGGGCAACACGCTGGTGACGGTGCAGACTGGCGAGGCCGGCAAGCAGGTCAACCGGCTCTACATCACCGATGGCGTCGATATCGGCAAGGAATTCTACCTGTCGATGCTGGTCGACCGCAAGACCGGCCGCATCGCCATGATCGTTTCGACCGAAGGCGGCATGAGCATCGAGGACGTTGCCCACGAGACTCCCGAGAAGATCACGACGATTGTCATCGATCCGGCCGAAGGCTTCATGCCCCACCATGGCCGCTCGGCGGCCTATGCGCTCAAGCTGACCGGCGAGCTCAACAAGCAGGCGCAGAAGATGACGAAGCAGCTTTACGACGCATTCAACGCGCTCGATTGCTCGATGCTGGAAATCAACCCGCTGGCGATCACCACATCGGCGGACGGCGAAGCGCTGCAGGTGCTCGACACCAAGATGAGCTTCGATTCGAACGCGCTCTACCGCCACCCGGAAGTGGAAGCGCTGCGCGACGAAACCGAGGAAGACCCGGCCGAAGTCGAAGCCAGCAAATACGACCTTGCCTATATCAAGCTCGACGGCGACATCGGCTGTATGGTGAACGGCGCGGGCCTCGCCATGGCGACGATGGACATCATCAAACTGAACGGCATGTTCCCAGCCAACTTCCTCGACGTTGGCGGCGGCGCGACCACGGAAAAAGTCACTGCGGCGTTCAAGATCATTCTTGCCGATCCTGCCGTGAAAGGCATCCTGGTCAATATCTTCGGCGGCATCATGAAATGCGACACTATCGCCGAAGGCATTGTCGCGGCGGCCAAGGAAGTGAATCTTTCGGTCCCGCTGGTGGTCCGGCTGGAAGGCACCAATGTCGAGCTCGGCAAGCAGATTCTCGAAGGCTCGGGCCTGCCAATCGTTTCGGCCAACGATCTGGGCGATGCGGCGAAGAAGATCGTGGCGGAAGTGAAGCGGGCGGCTTGAGTTCCCCTCCCGCGGGCGGGAGGGTTGGGACTGGGGTCTTGACCTTATTCGCAACTGCGGCAATGGGGGCGGCAATCCATTTAATCGTCCGGCTGAATTGCCTCCATCCCCCAAGCGGAATGGCCAAAGGAAGGAACGCACGCGATGAAAGTGCTCGTGCCCGTAAAGCGGGTTATCGACTATAATGTGAAGCCCCGGGTCAAGAGCGATGGCACCGGCGTCGATCTCGCCAATGTCAAGATGAGCATGAACCCCTTCGACGAGATTGCCGTCGAGGAAGCCATCCGCCTCAAGGAAAAGGGCGTGGCCAGCGAGATCATCGCGGTCTCGGTCGGCCCGCAAAAGGCGCAGGAAACCTTGCGCACGGCGCTGGCCATGGGCGCGGACCGCGCCATTCTCGTCCAGACCGACGACGAAGTCGAGCCGCTGGCTGTCGCCAAGATCCTGAAGGGCATCGCCGAAGAGGAAGGCCCCGGCCTGGTGATCCTCGGCAAGCAGGCGATCGATGACGATTGCAACCAGACCGGCCAGATGTTGGCCGCGCTGATGGGCCGCCCGCAGGGCACGTTCGCTTCGGAAGTGACAGTCGAGGGCGATTCGATCACGGTGAAGCGCGAAGTCGATGGCGGTCTTGAAACGGTCAAGCTGTCGCTCCCCGCGATTGTCACCACCGACCTGCGGCTCAACGAGCCGCGTTATGCCTCGCTGCCCAACATCATGAAGGCCAAGAGCAAGCCGCTCGCGACCAAGGCGCCCGCCGATTACGGCGTCGATACCGCGCCGCGGCTCAAGACGCTCAAGGTCAGCGAACCGCCGGTGCGCCAGGCCGGTATCAAGGTTGCCGATGTCGATGCACTGGTCGCCAAGCTCAAGGAACTGGGAGTCGTCGAATGACTGTCCTCGTCTATGCCGAACATGACAATGCTTCGCTGAAGGATGCGACGCTGGCCGTCGTCACTGCCGGGGCCAAGCTCGGCGAAGTCCATGTGCTGGTGGCCGGTTCCGGCTGCGGCGCGGCGGCCGATGCCGCAGCGAAGATCGCCGGTGTCGCCAAGGTCCTCGTCGCCGACGATGCCGCCTATGCCAACCAGCTCGCCGAAAACGTCGCGCCGCTGGTGGCGGGACTGATGGGCGGTTACGACGCCGTGCTGTTCCCCGCGACGGCCCACGGCAAGAACATCGCTCCGCGCGTCGCCGCCGGGCTCGATGTCATGCAGATATCCGACATCCTTTCGGTCGAAGGCCCCAAGACCTTCACCCGGCCGACCTATGCCGGCAATGCCATCGCCACGGTCGAATCGAGCGATGCCAAGCTGGTGATCACCGTGCGCGGCACCGCCTTCGCCAAGGCCGACGCCAATGGCGGCTCGGCTGCGACGGAAGCCGTCTCCGGTGCGGGCGATGCCGGCATTTCCTCTTTCGCGGGCGCCGAAATCGCCAAGCTTGAGCGTCCGGAACTGACCAGCGCCAAGATCATCGTCTCGGGCGGCCGCGCGCTCAAGGATGCGGACACCTTCAAGGCCACCATCTTCCCGCTCGCCGACAAGCTTGGCGCGGGCGTCGGCGCCAGCCGCGCGGCAGTCGATGCGGGCTATGTGCCCAACGACTACCAGGTCGGTCAGACCGGCAAGATCGTCGCCCCCGAAGTCTACATCGCCATCGGCATCTCGGGCGCGATCCAGCACCTGGCGGGCATGAAGGACTCCAAGACCATCATCGCCATCAACAAGGACGAGGACGCGCCGATCTTCCAGGTTGCGGATATTGGCCTGGTGGCGGACTTGTTCAATGTGGTGCCAGAGCTGACAGGCAAGCTCTGAACGGCGGCTGCCGGCAAAGGAGCAGGATTCCCCGCCACGTGTGAGGGATCTTGGTTTGCGCTTCAACCGAAGGTCTTCAGGATCGGTTGGCGGTGGCCGCATTCAGTGCGGCATCGGCCTGCTCTAGTCCTCTTCGCGTGACCAGGATGTGTCGAATGGAAGCGGCAGGCGAAATTTCTCCGTTTCCGGGTCGAAAATGCAATGATCGACGACGTTGCGAACAATCGTCTTGTTCATGCCCCGTCCGGTTTCGGACTCAACGCCGATTTCCACGATCACCTTGCCGTCTTTCTCCCACGCGTCGAAGGCAATGGGATTGCCCCCGAATCCGGGTTTTACGGCCTTGAAATGCGCGATGCAGTCGTTCTTGGTCTGGTCGTAAGTTGGGACATCCTCTGCAACACCGCCACAGGCGGACAGAAGCGATGCGCCGGGAAGGACAATTAAGCTGCGTATGGTCCAATGATTTTCCATAGGCGATTGGCTAGCCCAATTTGGTTAACATTTGCAAGTTGACCCCCTTTCGCGCCAAACTTGCCCATCTGGAAATCGTTTGACCGGATGCCGGCGAACCCGAAGGGAGAGACAGGATGGACCCACGCCTGCAGGAGCTGATCGACCATCACGAAATCCGCCAGCTGCTCGCCACCTATTGTCACGGCTGCGACCGGGCGGACGAAGTGGAAATGGCCTCGGTCTATCGCGAGGACAGCTGGGACGATCACGGCACCTACAAGATGCCGGGCAGGCCCTTTTCCATCCAGACAGTAAGCGATGCCCTGGCCACCACCGACCTGGTCGCGCACTTGCTGGGTCAGTCGCAAATCCGGGTGACTGGCGACAAGGCGGGCGCGGAAACCTATTTTATCGCGACATTGCTCTATCCACCCAAACATGAGGGCGAGCCGCAGACGATCGGCCAGTTGGGCGGGCGCTATGTCGATGCCCTGGTTCGCGAGGAGGGCAAGTGGTCGCTCGAAAATCGTATCTGCATTCGCGAATGGTCGCATTCGCACCCGGTTGCAGGCGACTGGCTGGCCCATGCGGGTTTTGCTGTGCAGCACCGCGGGCAGGCGGATGCGTCCTATGCAGCCCTGGGCCTGACGCACTCGGGCAATCCCTGGCTGCACGAAGTGGCGCAGAGCGGCTGAACGGCCTCCTGCCTGCCGTCCGGCGCACCCAGGGTTATCGAAACTTCGAGCTGGATCAGCCTGCGGCAAGCATCGAGCGCGCCGGCGTCATCGCCCGCTGCCAGAGCCTCGCCCAGTTCGGCACAGATAGCCTGTCCTTGCCGCGATTTGTGGCTGGCGACGGCGCGGCTCAGCGGTGCGCAGAGCCAGTGCCGGTCGCGCGCGGGGTCATCGCTTGCCTGGAACAAGGTTAACGTTGCACCGCGCAGCAGCCTTGCCGCACAACCCGGACCGCGCAGGCTCCCAATAGCCTCGAAAACCCTGACATCATCCATATCAGGATGCCAGAACGGCAAGATACCGGACAATTTAAGGGATGCCGTCAGTGCGGGCTGGCGCCGCACCGATGTCAATCGGAACAACTCTAAATCAGCAGATTCGCCGCGTGCAGGCCGAGACCCACCAAACCGCCGACCAGTGTGCCATTGATCCGGATGAACTGCAGATCGCGTCCGACAGCGCCTTCGATCCGGCTGGTGACAGTCTGCGCATCCCAGCGTTGCACCGTTTCCGACACCAGC
>JBFWSE010000135.1:0-9684 GCA_050248535.1 Novosphingobium sp. | reverse complement strand
CCATAGTAATCGCCGCCCTGCGCCGCGGGGTCGCATGCCGCCTGCAAGGCGGGCCAGGCCCCTTGCGCCGCAGAGTTGAGCAGCAAGCCGAACAGCGGCGTGAATATGCGAAACGGTCCCGCGTGGCGCATCAGCTCGGTCGCGGCGACGCCGGGGTGGCAGCCGAGCGCCATAACCGGCGAACCGGCGGCGCGCAGCCGCCGGTCGAGCTCGGCGAAATGCAACATGTTGGCAAGCTTGCTGTCCGAATAGCGCGCGGTGCGATTGTAGCCCTTCTCCGCATTGAGATCGTCCCACTGGATATTGCCACGCTGATGGGCAAGGCTCGACGTGATGACGATGCGCGATCCCGGCACTTCCGCGAGTTTGGGCAGCATGAGCGCACACAGCGCGAAATGCCCCAGATGGTTGACCCCCCACTGCAGCTCGAATTGCTGCGCGGTGCGGGTAAGCGGCGGAAACATCACTCCGGCATTGGCGATCAGGGCATCGATCCGGGATTCCCCGCCGGCCAGCTCGGCCGCCGCGCGCACCGAAGCAAGATCGGCCAGATCGAGCGGCAAATAGGCCATATCGCCACCGCCGATCCGCGCCATCGCTTCCGCCGCCTTGCCGGCATCGCGGCATGCCAGCAGCACCCGCGCGCCTTTGCCAGCCAGCACCTTCGCCACTTCGAAGCCGATGCCGGTATTGGCCCCGGTGACCAGGAAGCACTTGCCGGACTGATCGCCGACATCGGCAGCGGTGAAACCCGCCATCAGATCAGCGCCAGCTGCGCCACCGGGGCGAACGAGCGCCGGTGATGGGGGCTCGGACCATGCACGCGCAGCGCCGCCATGTGCTCGGCCGTGCCATAGCCGGCATTGCGCTCCCAGCCATACCAGGGATGCGCCTCGGCGAACTTGCGCATCAGCCGGTCGCGGTGTTCCTTGGCGAGGATCGAGGCGGCGGAAATGCACGGCTCGATCCCGTCGCCGCCGACAATCGCGCGTGCGCGCCAGCGCCAGCTCTTGCTGCGTCCCGCGGGCGTCAGATTGCCGTCGACCAGCACTTCTTCCGGCTCCGCCCCCAACGCCTCGCATAACGCGGTGACAGCCCGCGTCATTGCCAGCATGGTCGCTGAGAAGATATTGAGCCGGTCGATTTCCTCGACACTGGCCTCGCCGATGCCCCAGCGGCAGCTGGCCTTGATTTCGGCTTCGAGAACGGAGCGGCGCTGGGCAGAAAGCTTCTTGGAATCGTCGAGCCCGGGCGGCGCATGAGCGCCCAGCAAGACTGCGCCCGCCACTACAGGGCCGGCCAGCGGCCCGCGTCCCGCCTCGTCTACACCGAAAATAAAGCCGGCTGCACTAGTCTTGGCAAGCATGAAGGGTTTGTCCATCCTGTCATCCATGCGGCTGCGAACGGTTCTGCTTACTCTATTGCTGGGCGAGGCCCTGCTCGCAAGCTGGTGGATATCGAGAGCTGGGGATAGACGCGGCCCACCACCGCCGCCCTATGCCACGACCAATCCATTCACCGCCTCGCCGCTCGCCACATTCGACGAACCCTGGGCGATCGCTTTCATTCCGGGCACGCGGCTGGCACTGATCAGCGAGCGCAGCGGGCATCTGAAACTCTGGCAGGAAGGCGGGCCCGTGCGCGAAGTGTTGGGTGTGCCACGCGTGGTGCACGAAGATCAGGGCGGCCTGGGCGATATAGTCCTCGCGCCGGACTATGCGGCGAGCGGCATGGTCTATCTGAGCTGGGCGGAGGCCGGGCCGCGTGGCGCGGCGGGCGCGGCAGTCGGCAGGGCGAAACTCCTGCTGGCCGGCGAGACACCCCGGCTCGAAGACCTTCAGGTCGTGTGGCGGCAGGAACCCAAGGTTACCACCCGCGGGCACTATTCGCACCGCCTCGCCTTCTCGCCCGATGGCCGATACCTGTTCGTCGCCTCGGGCGAGCGGCAGATGATGACGCCAGCGCAGGATCTTGGCGTCAATCTGGGCAAGATCGTCCGCCTGCTGCCCGACGGCACGCCCGCGCCGGGCAATCCCTTTGCGGCCAGGGGCGGCATGGCGGCGCAGGTCTGGTCATTGGGGCACCGCAATGTTCTGGGCCTGCACTTCGATCCCGAGGGCCGGTTGTGGGACCTCGAACACGGGCCGCGCGGAGGCGACGAGCTCAATCTGGTCGAAAGCGGCAAGAACTATGGCTGGCCGGTGGTCTCCGATGGCGACAACTACGACGGAACGCCGATTCCCCGGCACAAGACCCGTCCGGATTTCGCAGCCCCAAAGGTCAGCTGGAACCCGATCATCGCCCCGGGCGATTTCATCTTCTGCCGCTGCGAAAAATTCCCCGAATGGCGCGGCAAGGTGCTGATCGCGGCGCTGGCGGCACAAGCGATCGTGATGGTTGATGTGGACGGCGGCAAGGCCCGCGAAGCGGCGCGCTACAACATGCGCGAACGCATCCGCACTCTTGCCGAGCGGGATGACGGTGCGCTGTTTGCCCTGGAAGATGGCAGTGGCGGACGGCTGTTGCGTCTGACACCGCGATAATCCTCCCAACCTGGCCCGTTTTCGTTCGACAAATGGCAAGCCCGCCCCTATCGGCGCGCGCCGTGAGCAAGATCATTCCCCTGGCCGATGTCGATCCCGCCCTGGTCGAGGAATTGCTCGACCGCGCCTTCGAGCCGGGCCGCCGCAAGCGCACGGCCTACAAGGTGCGCGATGGCATGGACTGGCTGCCCGGCCTCAGTTTCGCCGCGCTCGACGAGAACGACCTGCTGGCTGGCACCATCCAGTGCTGGCCGGTGGCGCTGACTGACGATGCAGGCAAGGCCCACCCGATGATCATGGTCGGCCCGGTCGCCGTCCTGCCCGAACTGCAGAGCCGCGGCTATGGCAAGGCATTAACCACCGCCAGCCTCGCCGCGCTCGATCCGCGCGCGCCGCTGCCGCAGGTGATGATCGGCGATCCCGAATATTACGGCCGCTTCTGGGGCTTTTCGGCCGAGCACACCGGCGGCTGGAAACTGCCCGGACCCTGGGAACCGCGCCGCCTGCTGGTGCGTTGCGACAATCCGGCGGTGCTGCCGAGGGAAGGCATGCTTGGCCCCTGGCGCGGTTAGGATTTCGCGCGGAAACGCGAAGGCGCGGAGGTTTTTGAATCGCGCAGAGCGCGCAGAGAACCCAGAGGGGAAGCGCCCGGACCGCAGGTCCTTTTCAATTCCCCGGCCTGTGCCAGTAGTTATGACGGATTTTGAACGCGGCTTCGCCGCGCACCTGACTCTGCGTTCTCTGCGCGCTCTGCGCGATTCAAATCACCTTACTTCTCCGCGCCTCCGCGTCTCCGCGCGAACCCAATCCTCCACAGAGGATTGTTGCCCCGCCCGCAATCTGGCATCGCTCCCGCATGCCTTACGACCCGCCACCCGAACTTGCCGCCATGTCGCTGGCCGAGATCGCCGGGCTCGTCGATGCGCGCAAGCTACCGCCGGTCGAGGAATGGCAGCCCCGGCGCGAAGGCGAAAGCCACATGCGCATAGCGCAAGACGGACGCTGGTATCACCAGGGCGGCGAGATTACCCGGCCCGCCATGGTCCGCGCCTTCTCCACGCTGTTGCTGCGCGACGGTGCAGGGCGGCACTGGCTGGTAACACCACACGAGCGTCTGTCGATTGAGGTCGAGGATGCGGCCTGCATGGCGATCGACGTCAAGCAGGAAGACGGCTCGCTCGCATTCCGGCTCAACACCGACGATCTCGTTGTGGCAGGGCCGGAAAACCCTATCGTGGCTCGCGGCGATCCGGATGTGCCGGCGCTCTATCTTGGCCTGCGCCATGGTCTGGAAGCTCGACTGAACCGCAGCACATATACCCAGCTTGTTGATATTGCTCTACAAGGTGATTCGCTTAACGTATTCAGCCAAGGGGCTTGCTTCCCGCTGGTGCCCGGATGAGCGCCCTGTTCGCCCATGTCAGCCGTCTGTTCGAGGAAGGGCACCGGGAAGGCCCGCTCGAGCTGTTCGAGGATCAGCGGCTTGCCGGCGGGGAAGCGTTCCGGCCGGCCGCCGTCCTGGTGGCGCTGACCGAGCGCGAAGAGCCGGGTATGCTGCTGCTCCACCGCCCTTCCAATATGCGCTCGCACCCGGGCCAGATCGCCTTTCCGGGCGGCGGCATCGATCCGGGCGAGACCCCCATCGAGGCGGCGCTGCGCGAGGCCAACGAAGAGCTGGGCATCGATCCCGGCAAAGTTCGGGTGATCGGTGAGAGCGACATCTACAAGACTCACTCGGGATTCGAGATCACGCCGGTGCTGGCAGTCGTACCGCCCGACATCGAGATCATTCCCAACCCCACCGAAGTGGCGCAATGGTTCGAGGCGCCGGCCGGCTATGTGTTGAATCCGGCGAACCACATGCAAAAATTCGTCGAGTGGGAAGGCGCCATGCGCGCCTACAACGAAATTGTCTGGCAGGAACACAACATCTGGGGAATTACAGCCGCTTTGGTCGTCAATCTCTCACGCAGGCTGAAGTGGTATGGCTGAGGCTCTGCCAGCCGCCGACTGGACCCGGCGCGAGGACCTTGCCGCGCTGGTCGCCGCGTTGGGCACGGGCAAGGCACGCTATGTCGGTGGGGCAGTGCGCGACACATTGCTGGGGATCGAAGTGAAAGACATCGATCTTGCCACCGTGCTGGAGCCCAAGGAGGTGATCGCACGATGCGGCAGTGCAGGCATACGAACAGTCCCCACCGGCATCGATCACGGCACGGTGACAGCGCTGCTGGAACACAGCCCGGTCGAGATCACTACCCTGCGCCACGATGTCTCGACCGATGGCCGCCGCGCCACCATCGCTTTCGCGAGCGAATGGCAGGACGATGCCGCACGGCGCGATTTCACCATCAATGCGCTCTATGCCGATCCCGCCACGCTGGAGATTTCCGATTTCTTCGGCGGGATGGAGGATCTCAAGGCCCGCCGCCTGCGCTTTATCGGCGATGCCCGCCAGCGCATTCGCGAGGATCACTTGCGAATCCTGAGGTATTTCCGGTTCCAGGCAAGATTTGGCTCTCAACCTCCTGATAATGAAGCGGAAGCGGCTTGCCGGGAACTGGCCGCCACGCTGAAAGGCCTGTCGCGCGAGCGGATCGGCATGGAAATGATGGCGATCCTAGCGCTGCCCGACCCCGCGCCGGCTTTCGCGCGCATGGCGAAACTCGGCGTGCTGGCCGAAGTGCTTCCCGAGGCGCGCGTGAAGGTTCTGGCGGAACTGGTGATGCAGGAACAGCGGCAGGACATCGCTCCCGATCCCCTGCGCCGGCTGGCTTCGCTGCTCCCGGCCGAGGTTCCGCTGGCCGAACAAGTCGCGAGCCGGTTCCGGCTGTCGGGAGCGCAGAAGAAGCGCCTGGCGCTGGCGGCAGCGCGCGAAGGGGCTTGCGGCGATGCCCGCGCCCTCGCCTATCGCCTTGGCATGGACGCCGCGCTCGACCGGTTGCTCCTGGCAGGCGCGGATATTGCACCACTCCGGGACTGGGCCATTCCCGCCTTTCCGCTGAAAGGCGGCGAAATCGTCGCGCGCGGCATAAAGGCTGGCCCCGAAGTCGCGCGCATACTCCAGCAAGTCGAGGCGCAGTGGATCGCCGAGCAGTTTCCCGGGGCAAATCGAGTCAGCGAGCTGCTGGAGGCTCAACTCAACGGCCGCTAGACACATTTCGTCGCAGAAGCGCTTCATCTCCGCTTCATCGCAAAGCTCTATGTCTGCGGGGGGATGGTTCTCCGGCCGGCGATCGCGTCGGCCTTTTCCCGCCAGCGAGCCCCGGCCGGCAAAATCCGGTCGCGATCCGCACTTCTACCGCCGCGGCTCTGCCCGGCACGTCGCGCATTTCGCGCGAACAAGTGGATCGGCTTTCGCATCTTCATGCGGCGCTCTTGGCGTTGCGGCTCGCATCCAGCACCTTGCGCGCTAGCGCGCAGTTATCCAATCGCGCCCTGTGCGCACTCGTGACGAAACAGAATGGAGTTTTTTTAATGAAATATCTGAACAAGTTGACCCTGGCGGTATTGCCCCTGGCGATCATGGGCACGCCGCTCGCCGCAGAGGACCTCGCCACGCTGGGCGTCAAGACCGGAGCGACGATCTATGGGCCGCAGGGCAACGAAGTCGGCAAGGTCGAAAGCGTTGGCAGCGGTTATGTCGTGGTCAACACTGGCGCGCACAAGGCGACGCTGGCCGCCAATTCGTTCGGCAAGGGCGACAAGGGACCTTCGATCACGTTTACCCGCGACCAACTTAACAGCGCCATCGAAGCAGCCGCGAACCGCGCACAGGCGCAGCTCGACGCAGCACTGATCCCCGGCGCATCGCTCAAGAGCTCGGACGGCGTAGCGCTCGGCACGATCAAGAGCGTGGGCGAGGACGGACAGGTCATTCTGGAACGCGAGTCCGGTCCCGTCGCCTTGCAGAAAGGGGCATTTTCAGCCGATGCAAACGGGCTGAAGCTCAACATGACGGCCGCCGCGCTCGACGCAGCAGTCGGTCAGGCCGCCGCACCTGCGCAATAGGGCGCGCAAAACCTATTCCATGACAACAGCATAGCCGGCTCACGCGATCATGGGAGCCGGCTATGACTCTTCATATTGCCCTAGAGCGGCGTGCCGTATATCTGATCCACCCTGATTGCTTCAGGAAGGGCGGACGGTGGAACTGCCCCCGGCAGTTCCAGCCATGTCCGGGGGACATGGCGACCGTCCACCCCGGCTAGAAACGTCGCGCAGAGCGGGTCGGGAACCCGGACAAGCGACGTGACGCTGTCCGGAGAGCTTCCTGAGGCAACCCCTTCGGGGCGGGCCGATTTTGGCCCATTTCCGCGTCGCTCGACGGTCACTATATGCCAGCATATCTCCCTCCTCGCTCCTTGAACTGGGCCAAAATCGGCTCCGTCAGG
This sequence comes from Novosphingobium sp., assembly GCA_050248535.1. GTDB lineage: Bacteria > Pseudomonadota > Alphaproteobacteria > Sphingomonadales > Sphingomonadaceae > Novosphingobium. The sequence goes on along the minus strand of JBFWSE010000135.1, from coordinate 2,747 downwards.
GTGGGTCAGATATACCGCACGCCGCTCTAGTCCTATCCGACCGGAATATGGGCCAAGCCAGCTGTTCGGCGGCAGTGACCGGCGGCAAGTTCTCTATGCCGATTTCATCGGGATAACGGCGTGTAATCTTCGCCGTGCCGAACAGGACATCCCAGAAGAACAGCAGGTTGCCGAAATTGCCCTTGTAGTTGGTGACGCCGTCCGACGTGTGCTTTCCGTGGTGCGCGCTGTGGGTCGATGGCGTCGATATGGTCCGCTCGACCAGCCACATGACGGGCGACAGCCATTTGATCCGGTACAGCGGCCGGTCCCAGGCAACATCCGAATGGGCGGCGATGATCACCAGCTGCTTGAAAATGACATAGGGCACATAGACCGCCCCCAGACCCAGATAGATCAGCGCCCCGGAAAACCACAGGCTGGGCATCAGGAGATAGTAGAAAAGATTGTTCCTGAACACGATCCGCACCGACATGTAGGCGCCAGAGTGATGCGCGCGGTGAAGATTGTAGAGCCAATGAAAGCTGTGCGAGGTGCGGTGCCACCAGTATTGCATCATGTCGTCGAACACCACGAGCAAGGCGATCTGGGTCAGGATGGGAAGATGCTGCCAGGAGCCGGCATACCCGGGGAAAGCCCGGGCCATCAGCGAATAGGATGCGAAGAGAATGAATGGCTGCGTGATCAGCAGCAGCACGGGAGAGCCGATCAGCTCGACCCACGCATCGGCCCGTGTCTCGCCCTTCTTGCGGAAAAAGCCGCCGCGCAGCACTTCCAGCAAGGCGAAGGCGAGGAAAACAACAAGAATCCAGATCGCTTCTGTCTTCAAGCTTACCATCCTTTTGGCTGACCCTTGGGCGCAAATTGCAGGATCGGCCAAGCAAGCGCAATCATGGAAGCAGCGCATTCAATGGCTGGCATCGGAGAAGGCCGACGCGATTAAAGTGCCTCAAAACCTATTATCCCTCGGAAACCCCGTAGGCGGCAGCCTTCCCGCCGCCCCGCGCGCCACCTTCCATAGCCGCATGTCGCTCTCGGTGCGGGTGCGGCCGCTGTCGCCGCCCATGCGCCATGACAGGCCTTCTTCCAGCTTCAGGGTCGTCGCATCGGCGAGTCCGCCATCGCGATAGCGTTGCAGGGTCACCCCCTGCCCCTTGGCCAGAACCGGCACTTCCTCCAACGCGAAGATCACCAGCTTGCGATTGTCGCCAACCACGGCGACGTGATCGTGGCCTTCGGGAATTTCGCGCACCACGGCGAGCTTCACCCCCGGCTTGGTGGTCATTACGCCCCTGCCCTTGCGGGTTTCCGCCAGCAGTTCTCCCGCCTCGACGACGAAACCGCGGCCTTGATTGCTCGCCAGCAGCAGGCGCGCTCCCGTCCGGTGGACCAGCACGCCGACAATCTCCGCCCCTGCATCGATGTCGAGCGTAGTGCGGATCGGCTCGCCGAAACCGCGCGCGCCGGGGAGTTTGTCGCAGCCCAGGGTATAGAAGCGGCCGTTATCCGCCGCGATCAGCAGCTTGTCGGTGGTCTGGGCGTGGAGCACGAAGGCGGGGCCATCGCCTTCCTTGTACTTGAAATCGCCCATGCCGTCGGCGCCCAGCGCCGCATGGCCAGAGGCGCCGCGTATCCAGCCCTTGGCCGAGAGAATCACCGTTACCGGCGCTTTCTCGATCATCGCATCCATGTTGAATTCGCGCGCCGGGGCGGCTTCGGCGATGGTGGTGCGGCGGCGGCCGAGCGGCGTATCCTCGGCATAGTCCTTGCGCAGATTGGCGAGATCGCGCTTGAGGCGGGTGCGCTGGCGGGCCGGGCTATCGAGCAGCTTCTGCAAGTCGTCCTGCTCGGCAAGCAGGTCCTCGCGCTCTTGCCGCAGCTCCATTTCCTCGAGCTTGCGCAGGGAGCGCAGCCGCATGTTGAGGATCGCTTCGGCCTGCCGGTCAGTAAGCGCGAATTCGGCCATCATCACGGGTTTTGGCTCATCCTCGGTGCGGATAATCTCGATGATCCGGTCGAGGTTGAGGTAGGCAATGATATAGCCTTCGACCAGTTCGAGCCGCGAGGCGATCTTGTCGAGCCGGTGCTGGGTGCGGCGCAGCAGGATATCGATCTGGCTCTTGATCCATTCCTGCAGCAGCAATTTGAGGCTGAGGACCCCGGGCGTGCGGTTCTCATCGAGCACGTTCAGATTGAGGCCAAAACGGCTCTCAAGGTCACTCAAGCGGTACAGGGCGTCCTTCAGCAGCTCTGGATCGACGTTGCGGCTCTTGGGCACGAAGACGATGCGCACAGCCTCGTCGCTCTCGTCGCGGACATCCTCGAGGATGGGAATCTTCTTGTCGTTGATCAGCGCGGCGAGCTGTTCGATCAGCTTGCCCTTCTGCACCATGTAGGGAATTTCGCTGACGACGAGTTGCCACTGACCATTGCCCATCCGCTCTATCCCGGCATCCCGATCGGCGACGTCCTTGCTGTCGGGCGCATGGAACCGCGCGCGGACGCGGAAGGCGCCTCTGCCGTTCTCATAGGCCAGCGCAATCGCCTCGCGGCTTTCGGCCAGGATGCCGCCGGTGGGGAAATCGGGGCCGTGGAAATGCTCCATCAGCTGGGCGTGCTCGGCGTGGGGATTGTCGATCAAGAGCAGAGTTGCGTCGATCACTTCGGCGACATTGTGGCTGGGGATCGAGGTCGCCATGCCGACAGCGATACCGGTCGCGCCATTGGCGAGCAGATTGGGGAACAGG
>JBFWSE010000134.1:0-9711 GCA_050248535.1 Novosphingobium sp. | reverse complement strand
CGGACGTCAGGCGAAGCTCCTGGGTGAAGTCCTTCCTGTCCCAGGTGCCATCCAGCATGAACACGGGCCCGACATTCGACGATATCGTGACATTGCCCAGGCTCTTCTGCGAGACATCATAGTACGTCGACACCGATGTCAGCGACAGTGTGGGCGAAATGTCGTAGTTCAGCTCCAGCGAGCCAAAGTACTGTTCGCTCAGGTTGAACTCGACACCATTGTTCGAGAGCGTCCCATCGCCGAAGCTCGCGGGTTTTACGTCGGGACCGTAATAGTTGCGGTCAAGCTTGCAGTCGTCGCCGGCAATTGCCGCATATGGGATGGGCAGGCGCGGCGCGGTGCCTTCGGGACAGGACACCATCTGGCCCATCGAGCCCCAGCCCTGGATTTCGTCGCGCACATAGTTGAACTTCAGCCGGGCGCTGAACGAATCGACCGGCTTCCACAGCGCGGTTCCCCTCAGAATGAAAGTCTCGTTGTTGTGCACCCGCTTGTTGACGGGCGGTATCGCCCCGAAAGCGAGCGGTCCGCTGACCGGGTTCGACACGTTGTGGAAATATCCGTTCGCATCCGAATACTGCGCCGCCAGCCGCAGGCCCAGCGTGCTGGACACCGGCCCGGAAACCACGGCCTCATAGACCTGCTTTTGCGCTTCGAATTCATAGCCTGCCCGCGCCAGCAACTCCAGCCTGTCGCCCGGGTCCGCGGTCTTGATCGAGATCACGCCGCCGGGCGCCGCCTTGCCGAAAAACAGGGCCTGCGGACCTTTGAGCACTTCGACGCGCGACATGTCGAACGTTGCCGCACGGAATGCGAGGCCCTGGGTGAACTGCTGGCCGTCGACCACCAGTGCCACCGATTGATCGACGGCAGGATTGTTGGAATTGGTGCCTACCCCGCGCAGCGAGACCAGTGTGCCCGAGGCATTGTTGCCGGACTGGTAATTGAGGCCCGTGACCTTGTCGGCAATGTCCTCGACACTTCCTATCGCATATTGGTCAAGCTTGGCTTCGCCGATCACGGTCGCGACCACCGGTACGGACATGATCGATTCGTCTCGCTTGCGCGCCTGGACGATGATCTCGTCATCGCCTTCGGCGGCCAGAGCCGGAGTGATTGGCAGGACCAAGGCTGCCGCAACCGACGCAAGAAGCACGCTTTTGCCGAATTTGCTGATCATATTTCCTCACTCCCAAATTAGATTTCGCAGGCATTCTTGCCTGCAACGGCATACACCCCATTGGCATTGGAACACTAGAAGGTTAGTATATTGGCTTGCCGATGTCCATAGCGTAGCGGTCGTTCCCGGCGGCTCGGGCTCCAGTCATCGGCAGCATCGCAGGGGAGAAGATTGCCGCTGTTGCAAAACTGGTGTTCAAACCGTTTGAACCGCTGGACTACGAATTCACGAAAGGACCAATGCATTGCCGGAAACCAACAAGCCCCGCATTCCCCCGATCAAGCGCTCCGAGTGGACCGATGCAGCGCGCGACGTGTTTGCCGTCATCGAAGGGCCTGCCGCATGGGAGAACGGCCCCATGTACGACAGCATCGCGATCCTGGCGCAGCACCCGGCGCTCACCCGGCCGTTCCTGACCTACAACAAGCATCTGATGATGAATTCGACGATTCCCCATCGGGAGCGCGAACTGGTGACGCTCTATGTCGCCTGGACCTGCAAGTCCGACTACGAATGGCTCAGCCACATCCGCGAGAGTCGCAAGATCGGCTTCAGCGACGCAGAAATCGAGGCGGTGAAGCTGGGGCCGGATGCCCCGCTATGGAGCGGACTGGACCGTACCTTGCTGCGCACGGTCGATCAGATGCGCGATTCCTATTCGATCGACGATGCGACATGGGCCGAACTTTCCGAACACTACGATCACAAGCAGATGATGGATCTGGTGTTCACGATCGGCAATTACATCATGTTCGCAGCCGTGCTCAACGGGCTGCGCATTCAGCCTGAGGTTGGCGAAGGCGGTGCGGCATTGGCCGAACAATACGGCACGCCTTGAGGGGACAGATTTATTCCGATGCTGCGCTGGGACTTTTCCCTGGCGCGATGGGACAAGGCCCGGGTGACTTGCTATCAGGCGAAGGATTCGCAGCCTGACGGAGAATTGCGCTTTGTCCAAAGTTACCCGGCCAAGCAAGCGGCAGGACGCGGCGCGAAACAGAACCCGGCTGATTGCTGCTGCGCGTGAAGTGTTTGCCGAATTCGGTCCGGATGCACCGCTGGAGGAAGTGGCGGCGAGGGCGCAGGTCAGCCGCGCCACGCTCTATCGCAATTTCACCTCGCGACAGGAACTCGCCGCGGAAATCTATGAGCGCGATGTTGCGAAAATCGAGGCTCGCGCGGCCAAGGTTCGCGACAATGAGCATGGCATCGTCGATCTGTTCGAGTTCGTGCTTGGCATGATGATGGACGACCGCAGCCTGTTCCATGTCGTGCTCAGCCCTGACATGGAATGGTATCAGGAACATGTCAGCCGGATGGCGGCGGCATTCAAACCACTGGTTCGATCGGGAAAGGCCGCAGGGATAGTGCGCGACGGCGCGACGATGGAGGATTTCCGGATCGCCTTTGGCATGGCGCTAGCGGGGATGCATCGCCTGTCGCCGGCCGGTAACAGGCAGGTGAAGCAACGCATCCGCCGCATCCTGAGGCGCGCCCTGTTTACCGATCAGGACTGACCGCTGCTTCTGGGATCATTGTCGCGCAGCGCAGTCGTAAAGCCCCATGGGATGCCGTTCCCGTCAGCGGGATCGACGATCAGCGTGTCTTGTGTGCGCGCCATGACGCCCGCTCCTATTGCCGCGAGATGGCGTTCCACCCGGTCAAGATCGCCGACTTTCCAAGTCAGCGTGTAATAGGTGTCGTCCGGCGCCAGGGCGGCATGCGCGTCCGACGCCGGCGTGCCCTGGTCAGGCGTGGCAAGCTCGAAAACCCCGTCCGCCAGCGCAACGAACGTGCTGTTCGCCTGCAGCGCTTCGTTGCGCCCGCGATCGATGACCGTGCCGCCCAGCATATCCACCAGCAGCCTGAGCGCGCGTTCGGGATTGTCCGTCAGCACCGTGTGGTGCGAGCAGAACTCCAGCCCGAATGGGCAATTCTCCTCGACGGGCGGGAGGACCCAGCCGGGCTCGGATCTGGCGTCAAAGAAGAATGTCCCTTCCTCGAAGAACTGGTATTTGAGCCCGGTCTCGTATGCCTTGGTGAAGAACATCGGCTTGCCGCCGGGAACCGGGAACTTGGACTGGAATTCCTTCATCGGATCGCCTGCCGCATTGGTGATGGTGAAGCCGCTGCCCGTCAGTTTGCCGTACAGATCCTCAAGCCCCTCGGTATACCAGCCGACCGTTTTGAGCGTGGGGCTCTTTACCGAGGGATAGACCTGCACGCCGCCCGGGATGAACTTTTCGGGTACCAGCGAATCGAAGAATACGTCGCGGATCGAGGTGAAGGCGCAGTAGTCCGTGGGATAGCCCGAATCAGGAGGGACGATCTTCTTGAGGACAGTTTCGGCCAGGCTGCTCGGACGCCCGAAGAACCGCTGGAAGAATTGCCCCGATTCGTCGAGCGACGGCGTGTACTGGGTCGGATGAAACATCCGCACGATGTTGAAATTGTGCGCCTGCGACACCTGCAAAATCTCCCTTGCTGCACTGCTTCTTTCCGCCTTCGGAGGCTATCTGGCAAGGGGCGGAAGCGCAACATAAAAGTACACGAGTGTACGCTTTGTGTTGACTGGAACCGTGCCGTGGGTTAGCCAACGGGCTGAATTGCGAGGCTGCATGCCCGGTCGATCTGAAATTGCTCGGCAATTTTGCAGTCGCGCAGATTCGCTGGAGATCGGCGGGTCGAACAAGCGGCTCACGGTAAGGAGGAAGCTATGGGTGATGTGAACACAGTGGTAGCGGAAGAGGGCGCAATCAGCGACGATCGGAGCCTGAACACGCCCTATCCGGTAACCGAAGAGCAGATCAGGAACCTGCATGAAAAGAGCTGGACGCCGCTGCCTGGTTTGCTGAGCAAGGAAACCGTGACAGAAATTCGCGACCTGCTGCTGGCCATTCCCGATCGCGGCTTTCTGAGCGGGCCGGACAGCCCGGATATCGATTCCTCGCAGCTGATGCTTCACGACGGGACTTCATTCCACAATCCGAAGATGATGGAATTCGTGACGTCCCCCAGGATCACCAGTGCGGCGGTCGCTCTGATGAAAGTGCCCGAGGCGCTGCTCGTTCAGGACATCAGCTTTTTCAAGCCAATAAACTCGATGGAAGTGCCGTGGCACCAGGACTTTTCGTTCTGGCCGTTCGATCGCTGGGGCAATCTGTCCATCTGGATCGCGCTGGAAGACATGGACGACGATATGGGCGTGCTGCGGTATATCGAAGGCTCGCATCGCGAGGGCCCTCTCGGCTTTATCGAAGTCGATCGCGACATTCGCGATATCAATCCGCAGCTGCGTGGTATGAAAGAGGCTGGCGGCAAGGCCTTGAAGGCCGGCGATGCGCAGGCGCACTGGGACATCACCGTCCATGGTTCGGCAGTCAACACCGGCAAAGCCCGCCGCTCGGCGCTTTCCGTGCGGTTCCATCGCCCCGATGCAATCTACAACGGGATCGCCCATCCCCATTACGACCAGTTCGGCATGAAGCCGGGCGATCGCTTCGGCAAATGCCCCGCCTTCCCGCATGTCGGGCGGAACGGCGTGATCAAGCCCAGTTGACGCGGGGACGCCGCGGACCGCTGAAATGGGTTCACTTACAGGCAAAGTAGCGCTGGTCACCGGCGCCAGCCGGGGAATCGGCAAAGGCATTGCACTCGCGCTCGCGGATCAAGGGGCCACGGTCTATGTGACCGGGCGCACGGCCCTGTCCGGCCAATCCGCATTGCCGGGCAGTCTGGAAGAAACCGTGCGCGAAGTGGATCGCCGGGGTGGCAAGGGCATTGCCGTCCAGCTGGATCATGGCGACGACGATGCTGTGGCAGCGCTATTCGTCCGAATCGCGGATGAACAGCAGCGGCTCGATATCCTGGTCAACAATGCGTTCGCGGTGCCTGATCACTTGCCGGACCTCAATCCTTATTGGGAACAGCCGCTATCGGACTGGCGCATGGTCGATGTCGGCGTGCGTTCCAGCTACGTCGCCGCCTGGCATGCGGCGAAGATCATGGTGCCGCAGAAATCGGGGTTGATCGTGGCAATCTCCGGCTACACCGGCGTCAGCTACACGTTCAATGTCGTTTTCGGCATGTGCAAGAGCGCGGTTGACCGGATGGCGCGCGACATGGCGATAGAGCTTGAGCCGCACAATGTCGCCTCGCTGTCGTTGTGGCAGGGCTTCACCTTCACCGAACTGGCCCGCGCCGCGATCGAGCAGCGCGCCGGATTGCAGCGGTCCACGGTCACCAATCCGGCGGTCGGCAGCAGCCCCGAATTTCCCGGCAAGGTCATCGGGGCGCTGGCTACCGACCCGCGGGTCATGCGGCATTCGGGCGGCACTTTCATCACCGCCGAACTTGCCCAGGAATATGCGATTACCGATATCGACGGAAACGCGGTCCCGTCACTGCGCGCCGAGCGCGGCGCACCGATCTGGCAGCCGATAACAACTACTGTGGGAGATGCAGGATGAGTGAACACAGGTTCGATGGCCAGGTTGCCGTCATCACCGGCGCGGGGCGCGGGCTGGGGCGCAGCTATGCCCACCTGCTGGCGTCGAAGGGCGCGAAAATCGTCGTCAACGATATCGGTGCCGAACTCACTGGCAAGGGTTCGGACAAGGGTCCGGCCGAGGATGTCGTGCGCGAGATCATCGAACTGGGCGGCGAAGCTGTCGCCACGACCGAAAGTGTGGCCACGCCGGAAGGCGGCAAGGCGATCATCCAGACCGCGCTCGACGCCTATGGCAAGGTCGACATCCTGATCCACAATGCTGGCAATGTCCGCCACGGTTCGCTGGAAGACGTTTCGCAGGACGATTTCGATTCCGTAATCAATGTCCATCTGCGCGGCGCCTTTCACGTGCTCCGCCCGATCTACCCGATCATGGCGAAGGCGAAATATGGCCGCATCGTGCTGACTGGGTCGATCGGCGGGCTTTACAGCCTGGCCAAGAGCCTGCCCTACGCTGTGGCGAAATCGGGGCTGATCGGCATGAACAACGCCGTCGCGCTGGATGGCGCGGACAAGGGCATCAAGTGCAATATCATCCTGCCCGGCGCAATGACGCGGATGGGCGGACTGCTAGACACCGAAAAGTTTCCGCCTTGCGGCCCCGAGCTGGTGGCTCCGGTCGTGGCGTATCTGGCGCATGAAAGCTGCTCGATCACCGGCGAAATGCTCGTTTCGATGGCGGGCCGCGTCGCGCGGGCATTGGTCGCCGAGACCGAAGGCATATTTAAGCCTTCGTGGACCAGCGAGGAAGTTGCCGAAAATCTGGGCGAGATTCGCGACACCGAAAGGCTGTGGATGCTGGCGCCGGTCCCCTCGGGATTTTCCGAGCACATGGGCCGCAGTTTCGACATGGCGCGCAAGGGCGCTGCATAAATCTGATAACGAGAAATCGAGGAGTGAACATGAGCCAGAAAGTTGCCCTGGTCACCGGCGCCGCCGCCGGTATCGGCGCAGAAATTTGCCGCCGTCTCGCTGCGGATGGCATGGCGGTCGGCGTGCTCGATGTGAATATCGAGGATGCCCAGAAAGTCGCCGCCGGGATTGTCGCCAGTGGCGGCAAGGCCATGGCCTTGCAGGCCAGCGTTGCCGATCGCGGCCAAGTGACCGGCGCGGTCGCGGCGCTGCGGGAAAGCTTCGGCCCAATCACGGTGCTGGTGAACAACGCGGGAATCTCGCAATTCGTGCCGTTCGAGCAAGTCACTGACGAATTGTGGGACCGGACCATGGCGATCAACCTGAAAGGTCCCTTCATCGTCACTCAGGTCGTGCTGCCTGACATGAAGGCGGCAGGTTGGGGCCGGATCATCAATATATCCTCGTCCAGCGCCCAGTCGGGCACCCAAGGCATGGCGGCCTATTCCTCGTCCAAGGGCGGGGTCATAACGCTGACCAAGACACTGGCGCTTGAGCTCAGCCCGCTGGGCATTACCGTCAACAACATCCCGCCAGCTTCGATCGCTGGCACCATCATGTATGAAGAGAACAAGAACCTGATGCCGATGACCCCGGAACAGGCGGCGGCGATGATGCCGGTCCGCCGACTGGGCGAGCCTGAAGACATTGCCAATGCCGTTTCCTGGCTCGCCTCGGAAGCGACGGGCTATGTTACCGGGCAGACAATCGGCGTCAACGGCGGCCGGGTTATTGCCTGACCCAAACCATCGAACGGAAAAACCAGCTGCCCTGCGACGGGGCGAAAGCAACGGAGAACGCACATGACCGACACATTGCAATCGGTGCTCGAAACCACGCAAATCAAACCGAACATCTCCTCGCTGGTGCACAACGGCAAGCAGGACCTGCTCAGCGGCAGGTATGCGGCCGAGATCCGCAGCCTGCTCGAAGAGCGCGGCGTGCTGGTCTTCCCCAAGATCAATTTCACCGACGACGAGCAACGCCAGTTCACCGAGACTCTCGGCACGATTGCCCGCGAGCGCACTGGCGAGGATGTTTTCACCATCTCGCTCGATCCGGAGAAATCTAGCGGCGTGGAATACCTCAAGGGTTCGCTCTACTGGCACTTCGACGGCACCATGCAGCCGATGCCGATCCTGGCATCGATCCTGTGTGCCAAAGTGCTTTCGCCCACCGGCGGCGATACCGAATTCGCCAATACCTATGCCGCCTACGATGCCCTGTCCGACGAGCAGAAGGCCGAGCTTGAGGGCCTTTCGGCGATGCATTCGGCCTGGAACACACTGTTTTACTACGATCCCGAACCCGATCAGGCCAAGCTCGAGATGTTCATGGATGTCGGCGATATCGAACTGCCGCTGGTCTGGACACACAAGTCGGGCCGCAAGTCGCTCGTGATCGGCTGCACGGCGCGCTATATCATCGGCATGGACGACAAGAAAAGCGCGCGCATGCTGAATGGCCTGCGCGAGTGGGCGATCAGCGAGCCGTTCCACTACACGCACAAATGGTCGGTCGGCGACATGGTGATGTGGGACAACACCGGCACGCTCCACCGCGCCACGCCCTATCCGCTCGACTGCGGGCGCGAGCTGCACCGGACCAAGCTGGAAGGCGAAGAGCCGATTCGCGCCTGAGTCGATCGGCTACAGACGCATCGTTACGCACTTCACCTGCGTGTATTCGCGCAAGGCCTCGATGCCTTTCTCGCGGCCATATCCGCTCTTCTTGAAGCCGCCGAAGGGGGTTTCCACCCCGCCGGCGAAGTACTCGTTCACATAGACCTGGCCGGCCTCGATCGCGCCGGCCAGCCGGTGCGCACGCTTCAGGTTATTGGTCCAGATGCAGGCGGCGAGGCCATATTCGCTGGCATTTGCAAGTCGCAGCGCTTCTGCTTCGCTGTCGAAGGGTGTGACAACGAGCAGCGGACCGAACACCTCTTCGCTGGCAATGGTGCTGTCCGTCGTTTCGGTCACGAAAATGGCTGGCGGCACGAAGCAGTTCTGCAAGTGGTCAGGCAGAGGCGCAGCATGGAATTGCCCGCTGCTGTCACCGGCTGCCGCATGGTAGATCGCCGTGACCTTGGCATGCTGGGCCTGGGTAATGATCGGACCGATCTGGTCATCGTCGCCCGGGCCGACCCGCAACGCGGCCATTCGATGCCGCAGGCCCTCGACGAATGGCTCCAGGATGCTCCGCTCCACCAGGCAGCGCGAGCCCGCCGAACAGGCCTGCCCGGCATAGAGGGTAATTCCCCTGACAACGCCATCGAGCGCCCGTTCGCGATCGGCATCGGCAAAGACCAGGTTCGGGGACTTGCCACCAAGCTCCAGGCTCAGCGGCAGGATCCGGTCGGCGGCAATGTGGCCGATTTCCTGCGCGGCGCGCAGCGATCCGGTGAAGGCGACCTTGCGGACGTGGCGATGCGACACGATTGCGGCGCCCACTTCAGGCCCAGTGCCGGTCACCACATTGAGCACACCGGCCGGCAGGCCGGCGCGCCGAGTAGCAAGTTCTGCCAACAGCAGCAGCGAAACCGAAGTGAATTCGGAAGGCTTGACTACAACCGCATTGCCGGCCGCCAGCGCCGGGGCAATGCCGCGTCCGGCCTGGTTGATCGGTGCGTTCCACGGCAGGATGATGCCGACAACGCCATAGGGTTCATGCAGCGTGAACGAATGGTAGTCTTCGCCCAGCCCCACCACTTCGCCGCATGCCAGTTCGACCAGTCCGGCATAATATTCGAAATAGCGCGCAGCCAGTTCGACATCCCCTGCCGCCTGGCCGCGCGGTTTGCCGGTTTCGCGCTGCTCCACCATGACAAAGAGATCGGCCTCTTCGCGGATCACGCCAGCGATCCTGCCGAGAATGCGGCCGCGCTCCACTGGCCGGAGCGCGCGCCAGGCTGCCTGGCTGGCGCGGGCGGCCTGCGCGGCCAGGTCGACATCCCGCGTATTGCCGCGCGCTATGGAAAAACTGCGCTCGCCGGTGCGCGGATCCCGTTCGAACAGGCGCTCGCCGCTGCTGCCAGCAAGGAACGCGCCATCGACGAAATGCTGCCAGTGGCGTTCGCGCAGATCTGCGTCGGGTTCACTCATGATGCGGC
>JBFWSE010000133.1:0-9782 GCA_050248535.1 Novosphingobium sp. | reverse complement strand
CAATCTATCGAACCATTGGCTGTCATCGAGCGCTGCAAAGTCGCGAGCGTTGGTTGCAATTCCCAATTGGTCAAGCAAGCGGTTTGCACTTTGGGGAACTATTGGTCGAATGGCGATAGCAAGAGTTCGCACACAGCGGAAAAGTGTCATCAAGACGGCAATCATTCGGGCTGGATCCGTTTTTTTCAAAGACCACGGCGCTTGCTCATCAACATATTGATTACATAGAAAAATTGCCTGCATCCAAAGATCGATACCCCCTGAAAAGTTCAACTCCTCAAATTGCCGTTGCATTTCGATTTCAGCCAGTTTCGTGACTTGATATTGTAATTCACTATCCACCGTCTGTGTTTGCGGAATTGATAGTTCACCATCCAAATTCTTGAAAATCATCGAAAGTGTGCGCTGCGCCAGATTGCCGAAACTGTTCGCCAATTCAGCATTGCAACGCGTCACAATCGCTTCCGCCGAATAGCTGCCATCCTGCCCGAAGCTCACTTCGCGCAGCAGAAAATAACGCAACGCATCGACCCCGAAGCGGTCAGCCAGTTCCAGCGGATCGACGACATTGCCGAGGCTCTTCGACATCTTCTCGCCGCGATGGAGCAGAAAGCCGTGGCCGAAGACCTGTTTCGGAATCGCCAGGCCGGCGCTCTTGAGAAAAGCCGGCCAGTAGACCGCATGAAAACGCACGATGTCCTTGCCGATCAAATGGATGTCGGCCGGCCAGAACCGCGCGAATTCACCCCCGGTGTCGGGAAAGCCGATGCCGGTCAGATAGGTCGTCAGTGCGTCCACCCAGACATACATCACATGCCCTGGTGAATCCGGAACCGGAACACCCCAATCGAAGCTGGTGCGCGAAACCGAAAGATCGCGCAATTCGTTGCCCTTGAGGAACGCCAGAACCTCGTTGCGGCGGCTTTCGGGCTCAAGGAAGCCGGGCGTCTCATTGAGTTCGATCAGCCAGTCGCGGTATTTGGACAGGCGGAAGAACCAGCTTTCCTCGACCGTCCACTCAACTGGGGTGCCTTGCGGCGAGAGCTTCTCGCCCCCTTCCCCTTCGCGCAACTCGCTTTCGTCATAGAAAGCCTCGTCGCGCACCGAATACCAGCCTTCGTAGCGATCGAGATACAAGTCATCCGAAGCCCGCATGGCCTTCCAGATGGCAATACTCGCCTCGTGATGCTGGGGTTCGGTGGTGCGTCTGAACGCATCATATCCAATATTAAGGCACGCGCACATCTCACGGAAATGATTCGACATTTCTGTCGCGAATTCGAGCGTATCCTTGCCCGCTGCGCGTGCCGTCTGGGCCATTTTCAGGCCGTGCTCGTCGGTGCCCGTGACCAGGCGCACGTCCTTGCCCTGCATCCGCTGGAAACGGGCTATGGCGTCAGCGGCAATCGCTTCGTAGGCGTGGCCGATATGCGGTTTGCCATTGGGATAGGCGATGGCGGTGGTGATGTAGAATTTTTCGGCCATGGCCGCCCTGGGCGCTTTCTTTGCTGGTATCAGGCGGCCTCTCTAGGCATGGTGACCGAGGCCAGCAAGTGCCCGATTTCCAGCACCAGCAGGTTCGCGTCGAAATTGTAGGTGGGCGCCTGGGCTGCAAGCCGCACCACGTCGCCATGCGCCGCGATCAGGCCAAGCTGGCGTTCGCGCGGCGCCACGGCGAATTCGGTGGCCAACAGGGACCGGGCGAGATCGAGCGCCGCCAGGAGCCGTTCCCGGTCGGGCCGCGCGCCCATGGCGTTAGCCAGTTCGCCGCGCAGCGCCATTTGCGAGTCCCCTTCAGCCAGAATTCGCCCCATCAGGGCGTGCAGCCTGCCCAGGTCCCTTGCGACAAAATCGAGCGCCGCGCCCGGCGATCCGCCTGCCGCGGCGATAGCCGCCGCGCGCGAGGGTGCATCGGCCTCCGGCGCTTGGTTCTGAAGGATCGTGTCGATCGCCTGCGCGTCAAGCTCAGCGAAATGCACTATGCGGCAACGCGAACGCACGGTTGGCAAAAGACGTCCGGGCCGGTGCGCCACCAGCAGGAAGAACGTCCCGGCCGGGGGTTCTTCCAGGCTCTTGAGCAAGGCATTCACGGCATGCCGCTCCAGATCGTCGGCCGGATCGATGATCACCGCGCGGCGGCTGCCCAGGGTCGGCCGAGTGGTCAGCCGCTGCTGCATGCGGCGGATCTGGTCGATGGTGATATTGCGCTTGAGCTGGAAGGGCTTGCCGTCGGCGCGCTTCTTTTCCTCGTCGTCGTTGAGCGGCAGGTGATCGAGCACGATGATATCGGGATGATGATCGCCCTCGGGCTGCGGCACGCCTGATTCGGCGACCAGTTCGCGCGCCGCAGCGCGGGCGAAAGCGCCTTTCCCGACGCCGCGCACACCACCGAGAATCCAGGCATGATGCATCCGCGCCGAGCCCAGCGCCGCGCGCCATTCATGCCAGGCCTGATCGTGGCCGGCTAGCGTCATGAACTCTCGCCCAGCAGTTGCGCCAGCGCATTCAGCACATGCGCCTGGGTCTTGTCGGGCGAACCATTGCCGTCGATCCGGGCGAAACGGGCGGGCTCGGCATCGGCGAAGCGGCGGAATGCAGCCGCGACCTTGGCATGATAGGCGGCATCGCGCGCGCCGATCCGGTCCGCGCCATCGGGATCACGCAAGGCAAGCCGCGCGGCGGCCGTTTGCGGATCGATCTCGATCAGCAAAGTCAGATCGGGCAAAAGGCCGCCGCTGCCGATCCGGTGCAAGGTCAGAATGTCCGCATCGGACAGTCCTCCCCCGCCGCCCTGATAGGCGCGGCTGGAATCGACGAAACGGTCGCAAATCACCCATTTACCGCAAGCAATCGCCGGGCGGATCAAAGTCTCGACATGATCGGATCGCGCCGCGGCGAACAGTAGCGCCTCGGCCCAGGCATTCCAGTCCGCCCCGCCCTGGCCCAACAGCAATTGCCGGATCGCCTCCGCGCCCGGTGTCCCCCCCGGCTCGCGAGTCACGACCACTTCGATTCCTCTACTGCGCAGTACCTGCGACAGCATGTGAGCTTGCGTGGATTTGCCTGCCCCTTCTCCGCCTTCGAAAGCAATGAATTTTCCCTGGCTCACGAGAACAACCCCGCCAGACCGTTTATCAACCTGTCGAGCGGACCCGCTTCGCCCACGCTTTCGGCAGCCACCAGAGGCACTCGGCCTGGCGGCAGGCCGCCTGAACGAATTTCCAGTTCGGCAACCTGCGCACCCTTGGCGATCGGCGCCACCAAGGGACCGCGATAGACAATTCGCAGCAAGACCGGTCCATTCGCCTCCCCAGGGAATACGGCATGCACCGGCCGTTGGGGTTTGAGCGCCACATGGCGGGCATTGCCGTTCTGTACTCTGGCACTGCCCACCACGGACCGGAGATCAAACAGCGGCCTGGCGCGCCAGGCGCTGAACCCCCATTCCAGCAAGGCGCGCGAAGCCGCCGCCCGCTCCGCCTCGCTGCGCGCGCCGCCCACAACCATGACCAGTCGCCTGCCCTGCCGTTCGGCCGAACCCAGATAATTGAAACCCGCCTCGTTGGTGTGGCCAGTCTTGATTCCGTCAGCACCGGAAACGAGGCCGATTGCCGGATCCTTGTTCTGCTGGGTGCGGCCATTGAACGTCAGTTGCTTCTGCCCGAAGAATCTTCTGTACTCGACAGCATATTGCCCGGTCAGGGCATCGGCCAACCGCGTGAGATCGCGCGCAGTGACATAGGTTGCTCCCTTGTCCGGCCAGCCATTGGGCGTAGCGAAGCGGCTACCTGTCATGCCCAGGGCACGAGCATTGGCATTCATCAGATCCGACCAGGCCGGCACACTCCCGGCGCTCGAACTGGCCAGCACGACCGAGGCGTCGTTTGCCGATACCGTTGTAATCGCCCGCAACAGCAGTTCGACCGGCACACGCTGGCCGCCTTCGAGATAGAGGCTGGTTCCCTTGCCGTTCCATTCCCGGGCAGTTGCGGGTTCGACTTCCACGGACCGCCGAAGATCGAGATCTCCCCGCCGAATGAGGCCAAAAGCGGTATAGACCGTCATCACCTTTGTGATTGAAGCCGGAGCAAAACGGCGATCCGGATTGCGCGCCAGCAGCACTTGCCCCGATCCCAGGTCGGTAAGCATGACAACCGGTATCGCGGCCGCTTCGACAGGCGGAGCGGGCGCCGGTTCGCCGGCCCTTGCAGGCAGCGCCAGCAATACCGCGACTGACAGAGCGGCCTTGAGCCGGAAAGACAGTGTACACCCCATCACGCAGCAAATGCGCGCAGGGAGCGCGAAATGCAATCAGTCCGCGCGCTCTATCCGTGCATCACGGAAACCGGCGGCCCTGGCCTTGGCAAGCGCTGCGGCAGCCTGACCGCGATTGGCGAAGGGCCCCATGCGCACGCGCCAGGTCCGGCCAGCCGGCACCGACCTCGCGCCAAGTTTGGTGGCCGTCTGACTGGCGTTCCGTTCGACAGAAAACGTTGCAACCTGCACGACGAACCCGCCTGTGACCGGCGCCGGTGTCGTGGACGCTACTGGTGCTGGTGTTGGCGCAGGAGTCGACCTTGCTGCCGGCGACGTTTTCGGTGCAGGAGCCGCCCTTACGGCTGGCGATGCTCCCGGCGCCTGTGCCGGTCGAATCACGGCCGGCGTTGCCGGTGACGGCGTAGTTTTGGGAACAGACGGCGCAACAGGGGGCGCTGTTAGCTTGGGCGTTGTCAATCCGGCAGTGTCTGGCGCGGGGCTCGCAGCGGCGCGTGGTGCCGGTTGTGGCTCAAGCTTGCGACGCAGTACCGCAAGCAGGCTCTGTGGTGTATCCATGCGGTTGGGAGCTCGATTGCCCGCACGCAGCATGGCGCGTTCAACCTCGGGCGGATTAACCCGCCGGATGCGAATGGCCATCTTGTCCGATCCGGCGTGCCCGAGCTGTTCGGCTGCGCCCGGCGACAATTCGACAATGTGCTCGTTGTTCATCGGTCCGCGCCGTTCGACACGGACCAGGATGGTCTTGCCGCTGTCAAGCGCCGTGACTTCCGCATAAGACGGTAGAGGCAATGTCTTGTGGGCAATGGACACGCCATTGCCGCCTTCGATTCCGGTCGAAGCATAGCCCACCGTATCGAAATTCAGCTTGTCCGTCGGCGTGTAAGTCACACCTTCGATCGTGAAGGCATCGCCCACTGTTACTGGATAGTCGGCAGCAGGGCCATTGGCGGCAATTGGCCTGGGTTCGGGCCGCGACCCTCCCCCCGATAGGCATCCACCGAGTAGAAACAGCGCCGCGAGCGGCAACACCTGGTTAACGGGCAATCTCATCTGCAAGCAACCCCACGGACAGTGCGTAGTAGTTCGAGCAGTTATATTGCAGGATAACCCTATAATTCCCGGTTAAGAGCCATGCCCTCGTGCCGAGACCATCGGGCTGCATCAGCGATGCCATGGTATTATCGTTAATCGGAGCCTGCGGAACCAGACCCAGCCGGCGCCACTCGGAGACCGGCTTCCAGGCCGAAAACCGCGCATGGACTCGCGAACAACCGGGGGCTTCAAGTTTGGTGGCCACCGATCCCGGATCGAAACCCGCCGGAAGCGACACACCCACGCCCCATGGTTCGCCCGGCCGCCAGCCGGAATCGCGGAAGTAGTTAGCGACTGAGGCAATGGTGTCGGCCCGGCTGTTCCAGATATCGCGCGTGCCATTGCCATCGCCATCCACGGCCAGCCGCAAATAGACGCTGGGCAGGAATTGCGGATTGCCGAAGGCGCCGGCATAGCTGCCCACCATCTGGTCGCGTCGCACGCCCTGATCGGCCATTTTCAACAAGGCGATGAATTCGTCGGCGAACAATTGCCGACGGCGGCCTTCGTAGGCCAGCGTCGCCAGCGAATTGGCGAGATCGAAATTGCCGGTATAGCGCCCGTAATTCGTTTCGTGCCCCCAGATGGCGAAAATCATCTTGGGGGGAACGCCATAGCGGCGTTGCGCGGAATCGGCCCAATGGGCTGATTCGGCCCAGGCGTTCTTGCCACGCTGGACCAGGGCCGCATTGATGTGTTTGGCCAGATAGGGGGCAACGGGCGGCGGAGTCGGTGAGATGCTGGGCTGGCCGCGGTCCAGATCGATCACCCGCTGATTGAGCGTCAGTCCCCAGGTCATCCGGGTGATCGTTGCCTCGCTGACGCCCTCAGCGCGTGCGCGGGCGGCCAGCAGCTGAACATAGCCCTGAAAGCCCAGATTGCCGCCCGATTGGGCCGTGGCGTTTCCAAGCGGCAGAAACGAGGCCGCCACCAGAACCAAAAGCATGAAATATCGTGTGAATCGCATCATCCCCGCAATGTGTCGCACATGCAGGACAGCTTGTGAATGCCAGAGCAGCCAATTTCAGCCGTTTCGTTCGAGCAGTCCGGCGACATGAGCAACTTCTCCCTTGGCGGCATCGCCACGTAGCGACGCAAACACCTCCTCGACATGAACGTCGGGCGTGGTTTGGAGCACAGCCGGATTCCCGCCGGACCAGATCGTCCGGCACACCCGCCGCGCAATTCGCCAGCCCTGGACCGTGCGCACCAGACGGTCGTCATACCAGCCTGACGATTCGAACATGTTGCCCCCTTCCCCGCCGACATCGCGGATAAAGAGGGCGTGGACATTGGACAGGCACGTGGCGCTGTCGCCCGACACAACGACATGGTGCCCGCGGGTAGCATGCTGAGTCGCGGAAAAGGGCGCGTGAATGGCTTCGAACACCTGTTTGATCGTGGCCAATCCGGAAAAAACCGCTGCACCGCCGAAATCGGTTTCGGCATCCTTGGTGAAAACCTTATCGAACAGAACCCATTGCTGGGCATCCACCGCGACCGGATAGAGATTAACCGTGTTGACGATGGCGGCGATGTCCTGCGTTTCCATGGTGATCCTTCCCAATTGTAGTCCGCCAAGCTTGCAGCTTTTGCCGCCCGGCGCTAGCCGCGTCATTCTGGCGTGGACAGGTGGCCGAGCGGTTTAAGGCACCGGTCTTGAAAACCGGCGTGGGTGCAAGCTCACCGTGGGTTCGAATCCCACCCTGTCCGCCAGAATCCTGACATTTTCGGCAATGTCCGGAGTAAAGCCTGTTCAGGTACGCAGCACGGCCCGGATCAAGAGGCTGACAAGCGCCAGCGAAAGCACGCTCGATGCCCAGATCAGGGCAAACCAGCCAAATTGCCGGGCGCGTTGCGACATCAATGATAGCCCTCGGTGCTGACTTTTCCGCGAAACACCCAATAGGACCACGCAGTATATCCAAGGATTATCGGTATCATCACAGCCGCTCCCGCCAGCATGAATAGCTGGCTGCGATGCGGGGCGGCGGCTTCCCAGATGGTCACACGCGCGGGAACCACATCGGGCCAGATCGAGATGCCCAGACCCGCAAGACACAAGCCGAACAATGCCAGTGCCCACAAGAACGGCTGCGCGTCCTTCCTGAGGCGCAGGCTGCGATAGTAAAGGAATGCGACGATCAGTGTCGCCAGCGGCACCTGCGCGGTCGCGAGGACGCCCGGAAAGGCAAGCCAGCGCTCATGGTATTTCGGTTCGAGCGTGAGCGTGGCCAGACTGATCGCGCCAATCATCAACAACAGGCCGACGCCCAGCCGCCCGGCATAGGTGACGGCCTGGCTTTGCAATCCGCCTCCGGTTTTCCAGTTGAGCCAGCAGGCGCCGAGCAGTGCGTAGCCGACCATCAGGCCTAAACCGGTCAACAGGCTGAAAGGCGTAAGCCATTCCCACCAGCCCCCCGCATAGGCGCGTCCCTCAATAGTGATTCCCTGAAGGAGCGCCCCAAGCGCGATGCCCTGGGCAAAGGTCGCCACGATCGAACCGGCAGTGAAAGCCCTGTCCCAGAACGCCCGGTGGGCGGGGTCGCGCCAGCGGAATTCGAAAGCGACTCCCCGGAAGACGAGACCGAGCAACATGGCGATCATGGGGGCGTAGAGCGCAGGCAGGATAATGGCATAGGCCAGCGGAAATGCCGCGAAGAGGCCGCCCACGCCCATCACCAGCCAGGTTTCGTTGCCATCCCAGACCGGAGCGATGCTGTTCATGGCGCTATCGCGGTCCGGGCCAACCTTGAAGAAGGGGAAGAGAATGCCGATGCCCAGGTCAAAACCGTCCATGATGACATAGGCGATGATGGCAAAGCCGATGATGCAGGCCCAGATGACTGTCAGATCGATCATGCCGAACCTCCATCCATGATAGCCGCTGTGGGCGTGATACCCGCACTGCGGATCGGCGTGCCGTCGAGCGTAGCTTCGTGGGCTTGCGGCGGAATTTTCATCAGCCGGAGAAGATACCAGATACCTGTGCCGAATACCGCGAAATAGACGACAACAAAGGCGAGCAACGAGGCGGCGATGGCCGGGGCATCGAGCGGCGACGCGCTGTCGGCAGTGCGCAGCAGGCCATAGACAGTGTAGGGTTGGCGCCCAGCCTCGGTAACAACCCAGCCCGCCAACACCGCGATCAGGCCGGACGGCCCCATCGCGAGGGCTGTGCGGTGGAGCCATGGCCATTCATGCAGTTTCCCCCGCCAGCGGGCAACCAGACTCCACAGGCCCAGGCCAAGCATGGCGAAGCCCAGCCCGACCATGATGCGAAACGCCCAGAAGACAATTCCCACCGGCGGTTCGTTTTCATCGGGGATGGTATCGAGGCCTGCCAGCGGCGCATCGAGTTCATGCTTGAGGATGAGCGAAGAGGCTTTCGGAATCTCTACCGAGTAGTCGACACGCTTTTCCTTGCTGTCGGGAATCCCGAACAGGATCAGCGGTGCGCCATGCGGGTGGCTCTGGTAATGGCCCTCCATCGCCATGACCTTGGCGGGCTGATGCTCAAGCGTGTTGAGCCCGTGCATGTCGCCGGCGAATATCTGGATCGGCGCGACAATCGCCGCCATCCACATGGCCATGGAAAACATCTTGCGCGCGCCGGGATTGGTCTTGTCTTTCAGCAGATGCCAAGCGCCGACCGCGCCGACGATGAAGGCCGTCGTCAGATAGGCGGCGAGAACCGTATGGACCAGGCGGTAGGGAAAGCTGGGATTAAAAATGATTGTCAGCCAGCTGTCGCCAGGGAGGAACTGGCCGTTCGCTCCAATCTCATAGCCCACCGGCGTCTGCATCCAGCTGTTGACCGAGAGAATCCACGAAGCCGAAATGAAAGTGCCGAGCGCGACAGCAAGCGTGGCGACGAAATGCAGCTTGCACCCCACCTTGTTGATCCCGAACAGCATAACGCCAAGGAACCCGGCTTCGAGAAAGAACGCCGTCAGCACTTCGTAGGCCATCAGCGGGCCGATCACGGGACCGGCCTTGTCTGAAAAGACCGACCAATTGGTGCCGAACTGATAGGACATGACAATGCCCGAAACGACGCCCATCGCGAAGACAATGGCAAATATCTTGAGCCAGTAGCGATAGAGGTTGGCATAAACGCCTTTTCCCGTCTTGAGCCACAGGCCTTCCAGCACCGCGAGGTAACTGGCCAGCCCGATCGAAAAGGCCGGAAACAGGAAATGGAAGCTGACGGTAAAGGCGAATTGCGCCCGCGCCAGCAGGATGGCGGCATCTTGTTCGATCATCATATCAAGCCTCTGGCCAGCCACAGGTCGGGTGGCGACTGCGCCTCTTCCTCATTGGCGGCAATTGCAATTAACGCGGAAAAAGCCTCGTTTTGCGAAAGCCAGATCCTGCCGGTCAGCGCCTGCGGTAGATGCGATTGCTCGAGG
>JBFWSE010000132.1:0-9817 GCA_050248535.1 Novosphingobium sp. | reverse complement strand
CTGGGTGCCCGCGACGCAAACCGAACAGGAAGTGGCGCGCGGCGGTGGTTCCTACGGGAACAGCTACTCACTCTGGAGTTTGCAGAACACGTTCTGCAACAACGTCACCATCAGGATTTTCTTTTGCGGCAAGCAGATTCCAGACTAGCGCCACTTGACGTCTATCCCCTGCGCTAGGGACAATTGAAAGGAAGCAACGAACATGAAGACCACATACATGGCCGTGATCGCCTGTGCTGGACTTGCCTTGGCGCCTGTCACATCGGCTTTCGCAGAAACCGGCGCCGCCAAGGAAAAGGATGCGGTTGCCAAGGCCTGGGTGCCCGCGACGCAAACCGAACAGGAAGTGGCGCGCGGCGGTGGTTCCTACGGGAACAGCTACTCACTCTGGAGTTTGCAGAACACGTTCTGCAACAACGTCACCATCAGGATTTTCTTTTGCAGCCGAAATGACGGCTAGATTTCTCGAGCAGAAGCTCGGCCTTGTTTTGGGGAGCGCAACGCGCTCCCCATTTCGTTTTCTGCCTCACCTGAGTTGGGAAAGTTCCCGAAGCTAACCCCGCTTGCGGAACAGCAAGGTCATCCGGTCGCTCTCGCCAATCGCCGTCACGCGCGCCTTGAGCGCCTCGTCGGTGACTCCGCGCAAGCTCGGGGGCAGCGTCCAGACACCTTCCGGCCAGTCCGCCGGATCGCGGCGGTTAGCGTTGATTTCGCTTTTCGCCACCAGTTCGAAACCATGCGCCTGCATCAGGGCGATCACGTCCTTTTCGCGCATGTAGCCCTTGGAGCCATCGACGAAATCGGGCGAGGCATTGGGCCTGGCGCGATGTTCCTCGATGCAGACCAGGCCATCAGGTTTCAGCAAGTGGCGTATTGTGGTCATTTCGGAAAACATGAAGCCGAAACGGTTGAGGTTGTGGACCTGGCGCATGATCATCACCCGGTCGACAGTGCCCATTGCGGCGGGTGGCAGACCGTCGCTGTTGTAGCCGGTGAAGCGGGTGGCAGGCAGGCCGGTCCAGGCGGCGGCGCCGGCCGGGAACTTTTCAGCGGTTCCGCTGAAGTTGCTGCGCATCCGATCGGGCGCATTGCGCACGTCCGGATTGAGCGCGATGTAATGCCCCTGTTCGCCCAGGTAATAGGGCAGGATGCGCGTCCACCAGCCGCCGCCGGGCATGTAATCGACGACCTTCTGGCCGGGCTGGATACGACAGAACGAGAGCGTTTCGGCGGGGTGGCGATAGCGGTCGCGGGCGCGGTCGGCCTCGGTGCGGTGCGAGTTTGACAGAGCGGCAGCCAGCGCCGGTTGCGAAGAGGAGGCTCCTGGCTTGGCATCGACTGCCGCGCCACCAAGACCGATGCTGAGTGCGGCGGCAGCAAGCAGGGCAAATTGGCGCATGTTCTGTCTCCCATGGGCGGTGACAAGCCGGTCGCTCCAGCCTATCTTCTACCCAGAGGAGTTACGGATCAATGAGCGAACAGGCAACGGCAATCGTCGCAGGCGGGTGTTTCTGGTGTACCGAGGCGGTATTCCGCACGTGCGCGGGCGTGAGCGCGGTGGAAAGCGGCTATATCGGCGGGGCGGTGCCCGATCCGACCTACAAGGCCGTCTGCTCGGGCACGACCGGACATGCCGAGGCAATCAGGATCGAATTCGATCCCCAGGTTCTGGCGCTGGGCGACCTGCTCGACATCTTCATGGCGACGCACGATCCGACCCAGCTCAACCGGCAGGGGAATGACGTGGGCACGCAGTATCGTTCAGCGATCTTTCCGCTCGACGACGCCCAGCGCGCCGAGGCCGAAGCGGCCATCGGGCGGTGGAATGCAGAGCATCCGGGGCAGAACGCGGTCACGACCATCGAAGACCCGGCGCCCTGGTATCCGGCCGAGGATTATCACCAGGAATATTGGGAAGGCGAAGGCCAGCGTAACCCCTATTGCCTCGCGGTAATCCCGCCCAAGCTGGCCAAGCTGCACAAGGGCTTTGCGGAGAAGGTGAAAAGCTAGACGCGCCAGCGGGCCACGAAGAAGCCATCGAGCCCGCCCTTGTCCACCAGCATGCCAGGATCGGTGCGTAGCCAGCCTTCGGACGTGGGGGCAAGGCCTGCAGGGAGTTCATCGGGGCGGATGGGGTCGGGTGTCAGCGGCACGCGCGCCGCCTGCTCCTCGCCTTCCTCGCGCTCGAGCGAGCAGACCGCATAGACCAGATGTCCGCCGGGCCTGAGCCAGGTCGCCGCGCGAGATAGCAACTGCGACTGGAGCTCCGCCATGTCCGCAATCTGGCGCTCGCCGGTGCGGTGCAGCACGTCGGGGTGGCGGCGGCAGGTGCCGGTTGCGGTGCAGGGGGCGTCGAGCAGGACAGCATCGAACGGGGCTTGGGCTTCCCATTGCAGGGCGTCGGCCACAACCACTTCTGCAACAAGTCCGGTGCGGGCAAGGTTTTGCCGCAAGAGCTCCATGCGCTTGGCGCTGTTGTCGAGCGCGGTCACCCTCCAGCCGGCCGCCGCCAGCTGCATGGTCTTGCCGCCCGGCGCGGCGCAGAGATCGAGCACGGCCTTGTTTTCGCCTGGCCCCAGCAGCCGCGCGGGCAGGCTGGCGGCCAGGTCCTGAACCCACCAGTGGCCTTCGGCGAAGCCCTCCAGACGCTCGATTGCCTCGCCACGTGGCAGGCGAACGTGGCCGGGCAGCAGCGATTGGCCGCCGAGGCGTTCTGCCCATTCGCTGGTTGCGGAAGCATCGCGCAGGACAAGATCGAGAGGCGGGGGTTCGGCCAGCCCCGCTGCGATCTCCGCTGCCCGCTCGCCCAAGCGCGCGGCGATGGCAGGGGGCAGCGTGGGCGCTGCGGGCAGCTTCGGGCCCTGCTTGACCAGCGCCGAAAACACGCCGTGCGCCAGCCGGCGCGGCCCGCCCGCCAACAAGGGCAAGGCTGTGGCGATCACCGCGTGCGGCGGCGTTTCCAACCGTAGCCATTGCGCGAGCATAAGCCGCAGCACGGCGCGTGGCTTGGCGTCTTCGGGCAGGACCTGGCGCGTAGCGCTGTCGATCAGGGCGTCAAGATCGGCAAGCCAGCGCAACACTTCGGCGGCAATGGCGCGAGCCAGCGCCCGGTCGGCATCGCCGCGGATGCCCTGCAGCGCCGGTTGCCCTGCCTGTTCGAGCGTCTCGCCGCGGCGCAGCACGGCATCGCAGAGTCGCAGCGCCGCTCGGCGGGCGGGTAGGCCGGGAATGTCCATGCGGCCGCCCTAGCGGTCCTTGCAATCATCCGCCAGCGCGCGCATTTGCGCTGCATGACCAAGCGCATGACCAAACGGCCCCATCCTTTCGTCAAGCCCGCGCACTGGAGCGATGCGCCGCCGCCCAAGCCGGAAGCGGCGAAGGACGAAGGCGATCCCGATGGGCTATCGCCCACGCGCTATGGCGACTGGGTGAAAAAGGGGATTGCGGTCGATTTCTAAATCCTCCCCCTTTCGGGGAGGACTTACGGCAAGATATCAATCGTCGCCCCGTCGGGCACGGCTTCCCACAGCGCCTCGATTTCCGCATTGGCCAGCGCAATGCAGCCGTCGGTCCAGTCGCCCGGAACGCGATCGCCCGCCCAGCCGTTGGGTTGTCCGTGGATGAAGATCGCCCCACCAGGGCTGCGGCCATAGGAACGGGCGAACTCCGTATCGCGGGCATTGGGATAGGAAATGTGGAGCGACAGGTGATACGAGCTCTGCGGGTTGCCGAAATCGATCAGGTACCGGCCTTCGGGCGTACGCTCGTCGCCTTCGAATTGTTTGTGGCCGGCCGGCGCATCGCCTAGCTGGATATGCTCGATGGTATGGACGAGCCGCCCGGCCGAGTAGAGCTGCATCTGCCGCGCCGCCTTGAACACGCGGATGTAATCGACTTCGGGCAGTTGCAGCGGTGCTTCGGCCGGCGCCGCGCCGGCCGTCAGCATCAGGGCAATGGCGGCAAGGCGGCGCAGATTGCTTCTCCTCAATCCTCGAACGGATCGCGCACCAGGATGGTATCCTCGCGCTCCGGCGAAGTGCTGACCAGCGCCACCGGGGTTTCGATCAATTCCTGCACCCGCTGAATATACTTGATTGCCTGCGCGGGTAAATCCGCCCAGCTGCGCGCACCGGCGGTGGTTCCCTCCCAGCCAGCCATTTCCTCGTAGATCGGCTCGACCGCGGCCTGATCGGCGGCATGAGCGGGAAAGTAGTCAAGCTCTTTTCCGTTGAGGCGATAGCCGGTGCAGATTTTCACCGTGTCGAAACCGTCGAGCACATCGACTTTGGTCAGCGCAATGCCGGTGACTCCCGAGATGGCGCAGCTCTGGCGGGTGAGCACGGCATCGAACCAGCCGCAGCGGCGCTTGCGCCCCGTGACGGTGCCGAATTCGTGGCCGCGCTCGCCCAGCCGCTGGCCGGTTTCGTCTTCCAGTTCGGTAGGGAAGGGCCCCGAGCCGACCCGGGTGGTATAGGCCTTGACGATGCCGAGCACGAAGCCCGCCGAAGAGGGGCCAAGGCCCGATCCGCTGGCCGCCGTGCCGGAGACCGTGTTCGAGCTGGTGACGAAGGGATAGGTGCCGTGATCGACATCGAGCAACACGCCCTGCGCGCCTTCGAACAGGATGCGCTTGCCGGCCTTCTTGGCTTCGCCCAGTGTGCGCCAGACCGGCTTGGCGAAAGGCAGGATGAAGGCGGCGATATCCCACAGGTCGTCGAGCAGCCGCTGCCGGTCGATCGGCGGCTGGCCAAAGCCGGCGCGCAATGCATCGTGGTGGGCGCAGATGCGGTCGAGCTGCGGGTCGAGATCGTCGAGATGCGCGAGATCGCAGACCCGGATCGAGCGGCGGCCGACCTTGTCTTCATAGGCCGGACCAATGCCGCGCCGGGTCGTGCCGATCTTGCCCGCACCGCTGGCGTCCTCGCGCAAGCCATCGAGATCGCGGTGGAACGGCAGGATCAGCGGGGCATTCTCGGCCACCTGCAGGTTCTCGACATTGACGTCGACCCCCTGGCCCTTGAGCTTTTCCACCTCGTCGCGGAAATGCCAGGGATCGAGCACCACGCCGTTGCCGATCAGCGACAAGGTGCCCGTGACAATGCCCGAAGGCAGCAGGCTGAGCTTGTAGGTCTGGTCGCCGACCACCAGCGTGTGCCCGGCATTGTGCCCGCCCTGGAATCGCACCACGGCGTCCGCCCGGCTCGCCAGCCAGTCGACGATCTTGCCCTTGCCCTCATCGCCCCACTGGGCGCCGATGACCGTTACATTTGCCACGAATAGAGTCCTTCACCCTGCCAGAGTGACCCGCAAGCGCCCTTCGACAGGACTCGGCGCAAGAGGTGGACCAGTGGGAGCCAGGCGGCTCCGCAAACGCGGCGCGCGTTAGGCGCAAGGAGGGGGGCAGTCAAGGCCGGTGCCCGCCTTGCCTCTGACAATCGGCTTGATCGCAGGGGTAAACGTGCGAAGCTTGCGTTTGGGGAGAATGCCATGAGCCTCGACATGTTGAAATCCTATCTCGCCGGCTGGGCGAAAACCTGCCGCGCAACGCCGCAATCGATCGAGGCGATGGTTGCGGGCGCTCATCCCGATATTCGCTTCAACGATGTCAATTCGCCCAATGTCCACGAAGGGCACGAGGGGATCCGGCGAGTCTGTGCGCTCGGCACGGGAAAGTATTCGGATGTCGAAGTCAGCTGGGGCGATTTGCTCTGCGATGGCACAAACTGGTCGATCCGCTGGACCTTTTCGGCCACTGCGCCGGACGGCAAGCCATTCAGTGCGCGCGGGGCCAGCGCGGGGAGGTTGGCTGCCGATGGCCGGGTGATCGAGCAGACCGATTACTGGAGCCGGGCCACTGCCTTCGCGACGCATGGAGTAACAGCATGAAAATCGGCTTCATCGGCCTTGGCTCGATCGGCATCTTCATGGCCCGGCGGCTGGTTCGGGTCGGATTCCAGGTGACCGGATGCGATATTTCGCCCGGCATGCTCGCCCAGTTCGACGAGCCGGGGGCAAGGCGCGAGGCCGATCCGATCGCCGCCGTCAGCGGTGCGGACATCGCCGGCATATGCGTGCGCACCGACGAACAGGTGGAAGCACTGTGCGGCGATGGCAGGCTGTTCGAGGCGCTGGGGCCGGGCGGCATCGCGGTGGTGCATTCGACTGTCTCGCCCGAACTGGTCCGGCGGCTGACGGATGTGGCGGCGCCACACGGCGTTGCCCTGGTCGATGCGGGGGTTTCGCCGGGCGGCGATACCATCGGCGAGGGAAGGAGCTCGATCTTCGTCGGCGGTGATGACGAAGCGGTGTCGCGGGCGCGGCCCTATCTCGAAGCGCTGGGCACTGTCACGCACCTGGGCCCGCTGGGGCGAGGACTCGAAGGCAAGCTGCTCAACAACCTGACCTCGACTGCCGGCTATGGCCTTGCCGTCTCCATCCTCGCCGTGGCCCGCGATCTCGGCTTCGACGAGGAAGCGCTGCGTCAGGCCATGCTGGGCGGATCGGCACAGAGCTATTCGCTGATGGTGGCGCCGGGCCTGCTCAATCCCCGCGGTCACGGCGCGACGGGGACGGCCGAAGGTCTGCACGATCTGCTGAAGAAAGATGTCGATCACGCCATGGAACTGGCGGGGGAGGATAATCCGAACGCGCTGGTGCTAAGGGCGGCGGCAGAAGCGATGCTGCAGGCATTGCGGGATAAGGCCGGGAAAGCCTAGAGCTTGGCGGCTTCTGCCCCGTCCAGCCGGTGCGTGCAGCCAAGCGCCCTCGCGTCGCAATCCTCGCATAGCGCCGCCACTGTTCGCCACCCCACCGCGCGCAGCCTTTCGGCCACTTCCGGCTCGTGCCCCAATGGCAGAAACAGCGTGTCGCGCGGGGGTTCCCTGCCGGCCAGGTTATCGATCAGTTCGTCGAGGTAGAGCGAAAAGCCGGTGGCCGGTTCGCCATCGCCGCCTTCGGCTGCCAGAATGGCATAGGCGCCGCCCCGGCCCAGCGCGCCGCGCGGAGTCTCGGCATAGAGCGTGAAGCCGAACCACGACTGGTATTCGAAGCCGTGGCGTTCGCTGGGATCTAGCGTCAGCCGCGCCTTGCCCGCGACCCGTTCTGCAATGACGCGAAGCGCATCGATACGCGTAGTCAGCGCGCCGCCGGTATCGAAAGCGGCAAGGCGCTCGATGGCCGTATCGAACGGGCCGATGGCGGCAAGCAGCGGCAGGTAGGCCTCGCCGCCTGCCGCGACCAGGCCGCCGGCGTCCTTGGCGTCGAGCTCGCGCCGCACTGCCTCGACCTTGTCCGGCGACAGCGGCAGGGCCTTGGCCGCCAGCGTGTCGACCAGATCGGGCAGGGTGAAATCGACCGAAATGCCTTTGGCCCCCGCCGCGCTCAATGCCTCGATCGCCATGGCGACGATTTCACCGGCCGCTGCGACGGAATCGCTGCCGACCAGTTCCGCGCCAAGTTGCAGCCGCTCGCGGGTGGGATCGAGGCCGTCGCCCTTGATCTGGACGACCTGCCCCGCGTAGCACAGCCGCAAGGGCCGGGTAGCGCCTGCCAGCGAGGTAGCGGCCAGGCGGCCGACCTGCGGGGTAATGTCGCTGCGCAGCGCCAGGGTACGCAAGCTCGCTGGATCGACGAAGCGGAACATGCGGCGCGGGCTGATCCCGGCCATGCGGCTGGCGAGCGACTTTTCGAATTCGATGGAGGGCGGCTGGACGCGGTCGTAGCCGTGCGAATCCAGCACATCCATCACCGCGCGGGTAACGCGTGCCGCCGCCGCCGCGCTGGCGGGCAGGCGGTCTTCGAGCCCCTCGGGGAGCAGGTCGCGGTCGGTGTCGTTCATAATCTCAAGCCCCGGAGGTGGCTTCCCCTCAACTCCCCACCCGCTTGCGGGAGGGGCCGGGGGAGGGCCTGTTAAGCAGTGGCGAGGGCGGATAACAAGCCCTCCCCTAGCCCCTCCCGCAAGCGGGTGGGGAACTCAGAGATTGCCGGCGCTTTCGCGCGGCGGGTGTTTCAAAAGCTCAAAGCCATCATCGTCTTCACCCCCGGCAACTTCCGCGCCTGTTCCAGCACGGCCTCGGGCACCGGCTCGTCGAGCGACAGCAGCAGCACCGCCTCGCCGCCCGCGTGCCTGCGCCCCAGGTGGAACGTGCCGATGTTGATCCCCGATTCGCCCAGCAAGGTGCCGATCCGGCCGATGAAGCCGGGTGCGTCCTCATTGACGATGTAGAGCATATTGCCGTCGAGATCGGCCTCGATGCCGATGCCGAAGATCTCGACCAGGCGCGGCTGGCTGTTGCCGAACAGGGTGCCGGCGACCGAACGGTCGCCCTGCGACGTGGCAACCGTGACGCGCACCAGCGTGTGATAGACACCTTCGCGTTCGTGGCGAATTTCGCTGACGTCCATGCCGCGCTCCTTGGCGAGGTAGGGCGCATTGACCATGTTCACCGTGTCCGAATAATTGCGCATCAGCCCGGCAAGCACGGCGGCGGTAATCGGCTTGATGTTGAGCTCGGCCGCGGCCCCTTCGACTTCGATCGAGATCTTGTCGAGGTTGCCATGGGCCAGCTGCCCGACCAGCGAGCCGAGCTTTTCGGCGAGCGACATGTAAGGGCGCAGCTTGGGCGCTTCCTCGGCGGAAAGGCTTGGCATGTTGAGCGCATTGGTGACGCCGCCACTGACCAGATAGTCGGCCATCTGCTCGGCCACCTGCAGCGCGACATTGACCTGTGCCTCGTTGGTCGAAGCGCCCAGATGCGGCGTGCAGATGAAATTGGGCGTGCCGAACAGCGGCGATTCCTTGGCGGGTTCGGTGGCGAAGACGTCGAGAGCCGCGCCGGCGACATGGCCCGAATCGAGCGCTTCCTTGAGCGCCGCTTCGTCGACCAGCCCGCCGCGCGCGCAGTTGACGATACGAACGCCCTGCTTGCATTTGGCAATGTTCTCGCGGCTGAGGATGTTGCGCGTCTGGTCGGTCAGCGGGGTGTGGAGCGTGATGAAGTCCGCCTTGGCCAGCAGCGTGTCGAGATCGGCCTTTTCGACCCCCATTTCGACGGCGCGTTCCTCGGTGAGGAAGGGATCGTAGGCGACCACTTTCATCCTGAGGCCGAGCGCGCGGCTGGCTACAATCGAGCCGATATTGCCCGCGCCGATCAGGCCGAGCGTCTTGCCGGTAACTTCGACGCCCATGAAATCGTTCTTGGGCCACTTGCCCGCCTGGGTCTGCGCATTGGCTTCGGGGATCTGCCGGGCCAGCGCGAACATCAGCGCGATGGCGTGTTCGGCCGTGGTGATCGAATTGCCGAACGGCGTGTTCATCACCACCACGCCGCGGGACGAGGCCTCGGGGATATCGACATTGTCGACCCCGATCCCGGCGCGGCCGACGACCTTGAGGTTCGTCGCGGCTTCCAGAACTGCCTTGGTCACCTTGGTCGAACTGCGGATGGCGAGGCCGTCGTAATCGCCGATCCGGGCAATCAGCTGTTCCGGGGTCTCGCCGGTGATGACATCGACCGCGCAGCCGCGCTCTTCGAAGATCTTTGCGGCATTAGGGTCCATCTTGTCGGAGATGAGGACTTTGGGTTTGGTCATTGTCTGGTTCCTTGCGCTCCTCCCCCCTTGCGGGAGAGGAAGGTGTAGCTTGCGAGCTTGCTCGCTAGCGAAACTTGGAGAGGGGGACTGCGCTTGCCTTGGGGACGCATTCCCCTCTCCCTGGCCGCTGCGCGGCCTGTCCCTCTCCCGCAAGGGGAGAGAGGCTTGAAGACTAGGAATGCGGAGCGGCGTGCTCTTCCTGCTCTTCGGCTTTCACTGTCTCGTA
>JBFWSE010000131.1:0-9943 GCA_050248535.1 Novosphingobium sp. | reverse complement strand
CCGCTGCCCCAAAAACCAGAAAGGAAAAATCCACCACTTGACCCATGACCCGCATCGCGGGACATAACATCCACCCGGGTCACTTCTCGATGAAAATCCCGGGTCAACTCTCAGTGCAAATCAACAGGCTGTGTTGGAATGGCCGGACATGTTGACGAGGTGCAGGTGGTGCCGGTCGCCCTGGCGCAGAAGCGTCATCTGCACCAAGGGATGGGCATTTGAGCGGATGTCGCGGCCGGAAGGAAGCAGCCGATCTATCAGGTTTGTCAGAATGCCGCGATGACTTTCCAGGCTATATCGATAGTAGTGGCCCGCAATGTCCCATGGGAGCCAGGCCACGGTTCCAAGCCCCATACGTTTCATGATCATGGCAGGCTTGTCCGTGTCTTTCCATCCAGCCCCAACGAACTCCGGTGGCGCGTACAAGGCGGGTGGAATGAACGTCAGTGCATGCTCTCCCTCAGTCTGCAACTCCAGGAAATCGCCATCCATCATCGCGACATCGATGTCAGTTAGCGAAGTGAAAAGCGTCTTGTCCCTTATGCCGACGTAGGCTCCGTCAAGGTCGTCCCAGCGCTTGACGATCGAGGCGATTTCGAACTCCGGCTCCATGGTGCCGGTGACGATAAGGTTGCCGCCGTTCCGCACAAATTCTTGCAATGCTGCGGGAACGGGCCCGGCTGAGATAACGAGATCGGCCGGGCGTGAACCGATCCAGTCAAGGTGGGTCATGCTGGCAAAGGGAATGTGTTCTTCGGTCAACAGGCGGAACATGCCCCGATAGGATTCCTTCGACCCGGCGAAACCGGCCCCCGATTGTCCACCCTGGAATGGCGCCAGCAGTATCACGCGCGCCTCATTCACCTGACTGTGAAAATGCCGCTCATGATCCCTGAGCCACCGATAGATCGGTTCAGTGGCGGCAACGGCAGACCTGTTCTTGAGGTCGCCGATCGGACCGGTCAGGCTCAGGGCTGCAAAGCCGCCATTGGCGACGCTTTGCCATATGCGGGTCGATATCTCCGCGCGGGGAACGGAAGAATAGCGCCACGGGAAATCGAGGAACTGTATCGCCTGGCACAACGCCTCGGCATGCGGATAGGAATTGCGCCATTTGTTGACATTGTCGCTGGCCGTATAGGGCCATAGTGGCAATGCTTGGTCGATCTGGGTACTCGCTTCTCCATAGACGATATCGGTCAGTTCCGGCGTGCCACCCACAAGCGCCGCCGATGGGCGCTTTTCCTGCATCAAACCGATGATCTTTTCCGACACACGGCGCCCGCAGCCCTCCATGAACTGGAGGTACTCACGGCTCGGCCTTGTCGGGACAGGGCGACCATACTCCTGCTGGTGCAGTCGCTGGCAATTGTCGCATTGGCAGATGCCAAGGTTGCGCCCTGCATAGTCGCGGAACGGATTCAGAAAGTTATTGAAGAAAGCTCCGTCGAGCGGATACCGATCCAGGGCTTCAGCAAGTATCTGGGGCGTCTTTTCCTGTATCCATGCACCATTGATGCAGACTTGGTAGAGACCGTTGTAGATCGCGGGCCCGCCATCGGCCATCTTGAAGAACCAGTCGGAATGCGCATCGTAGACTTCCTGGCGCGCCTTGCTGAAGTCCCATCGGCTGACCACGCGAATGTCGCGCCTGTGCGCTTCGCGGAGGATTTCACCGAACAAATCGCGGCCCTTGGGGAGGTATTCGCTGACATGGGCGAATTCGATGTCGGTAGGGTAGTAGGCGGTGATGCCGCCCGCGTTGACCAGCGCCGTGTTGACATGAAGTGCTTCAAGCTCGTCTACAAATTGGATCGGATCGATAGCGGCATCGGTCTCGCGCAAATTGGCCTGAAGCCAGCGGATTGCACGGCCTCGCCACCAGTCGGATGACTCGCTGATTGGGCTGGCAAAGGCCATGCGGACACCGCCGGAAAGGGCAAGGCTGGTGGCTGCAAGGCCGGTCTTCAATAGGTCGCGCCTGATCATGCCCGTTCCTTTCCTTATCGCTCCGGTTCACTCGCGCAGGAGGAATATCCCGTATCCCACACCCGCGTCGTCGCTGCTTCGGCCTGACTGGAAAGCGATCATATTGCCATCGGGATTGACTACCGGGTTCGAGGACTTGCGTCCGGGCGTATCGCCCCAGCGCGTCAGTCTGGTCATGTCCGAACTGCCGGGTTCCAGCCTGAGTTTCCAGATATCGATCGTCTGCGAGGAATTGGTCGGCTGATCGCGGCTCGATTCGACCAGCGTGTAACGCCCATCGGGATAGATGCCTTCGACTTCGTTGTATTCGTCCTGGCGTTCCCGATAGGACGTCACTTGGCCTGTATTCAGGTTCACGCCGGGAACGACCGCACCGATATTGCCCTGCCACGATCCGGCTTTGGCTCCCGGCAACAGCGTATAGCACACGAAGGTGAGCTCGGTGTCATCATAGCGGAAATCCTGCGGTTCCGTGCCGACGCAATCCGGTCGGCGCACTCGCACGGCTGCCTTGCGGTTCGTCAGCTGCGGCGTTCCATCTTCGCCATACATCACATCAGCGGTGAAGATTGCGGCCTCGCCATCGGGTATTTCTTCGGGATGCGTGCGCGAATCCACGGCGTAGGCAATCTTCATCGCGCTGCGAGAGATAGCCACACCTTCCGTCATTTTCTGCTCAAGCGCGGCAGCCGGTTTTCCCGAACCCGGCCGCAGCAGCCACAGCTCCTGTGTGCGATAGCGGGTGTTGTAGGTATCTTCGAAGTTGCGCGATCCGATCAGCAGATAGTCGCCGTTCGGCAAGAACTGGACACGCAGGTACCCCGGATGGGGGTAATGCGTCAGCAATGTCAGGCGGCGCGTTTCAAGATCGATCTCGAACGCGTCTCCGAAGGTCTTTGCCATGAAGGCGATGCGCTTGCCGTCTGGCGACCAAGACGGCCGCTCACCGAACCAGGTGAGCTGTTCGATATTGTCTGGAAGGTTTGCTTCGGGACTATTCGTCTCAGGTTCGCTCGCGGACGAGGGGCTTGCCCATGCCAGTCCAAGCGATAGTGCGAGTGCAAAGTACTTCATTGGGCTCTCCACGTCTTCATGTGCACGATGCGTTGCCAGCATCTGGCAGGGCGATGAAATTGATGCTCGTTGGCGCAAGGGTCACGTCTCCCGATGTGTTGCGTCGAGGCAGCGTTTCGGGAACGGTATCGTCGGAACCCAGCTCAAGCGGTTTGCCATTGAGGAAGACCGTCCGGCTCTGAAATTCCGGCGCGGTTAGTGTGTAAAGGTCGGCTGGACCATTGAGTTTCAAGCCGCGCGATTGGTCCTGCAAATTGATCGCCACCAGAGTCACGCCTCCGGAGACGCCGCGCTGGCAATGGGCGTAGAGGTGGAGGCCCGGCTCAATCGGCCCGGCATCGAGGATCTTCGTCCCCATCATGCGCCGCCACATCAGCGCCGCCCAGTAGTTCGGGTTGGGCCTAAAGGTCTTCTCGTCGATCACACCGTTGCTGCCGCTGATCAGCGCATGGGTAAAGATCGCATCAAGCCCCTGCTTTGACAGGCGCGCGTTGGTATCGAGGTAACGGAAGGTGTCGCGGAAGGTCGGCTGCCACTGCGGCCCGCCGCACGCCGCTGCGCCCGTTTCCGTATTCCAGATCGGCGCACCCGGCGCGTATTTGTCGCGCAGTGCCTTGCGCTCGCGCAGTGGACGATCCTGACGGCCAAGCCATTCTTCGGTCAGCGCGTTTTCAACGCTGACACCCCTGTCCGAATCGGGTGGGGCACAGCGTTCCGAAAGGGCTCCGTAATAGTGGTAGGGGGACTGTCAGGTTAACTTGAGCAGACCGACCGAAAGCCTGTTCGGCAAATTCACCCAACCACAGCACAGGCAGCGTTCCACTCCGCCATGGCGGCGGCTCGGAAGGTACGGAGGGTCTTACGGGAGACGAGGTGACGTTGGAGGTTGAAGGTATTGTAGATCGCGGAGTGGGTAGAAACGAACCGTTGGGCCTGCCCCTGCGACTTGAACCGCTGCATTTTCCGCTCTCGTCGTCGGATGGGCAAATGCGCGTTCTCGATGCGGTTGTTCTCCATCAATCGCCCGGGCTTGTGGCGGCGCTTGCAGCCTAATTCCCTCATTGCAGCCTTGTAGGACGCCAGCCCGTCGGTCACAATCTCATCCGGCACGAAGCCCTGGTTCTTGAGCAATTTACGCAGCAATTTCAATGCAGCCCCCTTGTTGCGGCGCTTCTGCACGAGAACGTCCAGCACCTCGCCCTCCTTATCGACAGCCCGCCACATAAACATCCGCTTACCATTGATGCGCACGACCATTTCGTCGAGGTGCCACACACTATCGGCGCGAGGCCGGGCTCGCCGAATATTCGCGGCAATCGCCGGGCCGAACTTGTTCACCCAGCAGCGCACAGACTCATATGTCGCATCGATCCCGCGCTCGGCGAGCAGCTCTTCGACGTCGCGCAGGCTCATGGTGAAGCGGTAGTAGAGCCAAACCGCGTGTCGGATGACATCCGGCGGGAACCGGTGCCGCTTGAAGGATATGGATTTCATCTCGATCCCTGTAGCTTGGTAATGGCGGCAAACAGAGACGATTTATCATCAGACTGACAGCACCGCCATTTTGCATTGATTTAATTGATATTCTTTCAAGATTGTGCGTTGGTTCCCATAACCGTTCCCCGATAGGTTCAACGCTTGCGGCGAACGCCAGCGGCTGGATTCGCTCAATCGGCACACACCTCAACAATTCTCAACAGGGGCGGGACAATCATCCGTCATGCCATTCGGGCAGCCATGCCGCTGCCCGTGTCCGCGCCCTTCATGAGATACCCGCTCGCGTCCTGCCCATTGACAGTCACGCGGGTCACCGTGTGTCCGTAGAAGTCAACGCTGTGGAGCTATTTGAGTGTAGCGCAGGACGGCCTTGTCTAGCGCCTTGCGGAAAGTCAGAGCACGGAACAAGCCTTGCGACATGACAACGCCACCCGCACACCACAAAAGGTGCGCTGGCCGGAGTGGTGGGCGGTTTGGGAATGACAGCCCAGAACTCCTTAGCCTGGTTCGATAATTACGATCAGGCGACCGCAAATTTCGATTTCTCCGGCAGGCTCACCCGCGGCGCGACTTCCTTTGCGCAGAGTTCGAGCGAGTAGAACCACTCACCCGGGTCATCATAATAGTCGTGGGATTCGATCTGCAGGGTGCCCCAGCCGCCGCATTGCTCGAACAGGTCGTTGAGCTTTTCGACCACCGTATCGGGCGAGCCGACGACGAACACCTTGTCGACCAGGAACTCCAGATCGGCATCGGCCGTGTCGATGCCGTGATCCTTGGCGAACCCGTCCATCATGCCGAAGCGTTTCCAGATCGGGATCAGGTAGCGGTTGAAGCAATAGCCGATCGGGCCTTCCATCACCCGGCGCTTGGCCTCCGCATCGGTGTCGGCGCAGAATATCGTGTGCGAAACGGCGTGGCGTTGGCGGTCGGGCGTGAAACCGGCCTTTATGTTGGCCTCGGAATAGATTTCCCAGTGCCGCTTGAGCGCATCGAGGCCCGAGTAGATCGAGACCGGCTTGAAATTGCGTTCACCGGCAAGGCGCATCGACGGGGAATTAGCGCTGAAGCCGGTAACCGCGAATTCGGGGAAGGCGCCGCCCCAGGGCGAGTAGTTGGCGAGCTTGTGCTGTTCGTCTTCCTCGGTGACCGCTTCCTCCTCCTCGGGGAATCCGGCACTCCAGTATTTTCCCTCGTAGAAAAACGGCTCGCGCTTCCAGATCTTTTCCATGATCGTCAGCGACTCGCGCACCATGTCATTGAGGTGCTCGGTGTTCTGGTCTTCCTCCTTGATGCCATGCATGTAGGAGGCCAGCGGATAGGCCCCGGCACCGATCCCCATGAAATAGCGGCCTTCCAGCACCTGCGAGAGCCAGCCGACGGTCATCGCCAGTTTGGTCGGATTATGGTGCGGCAGGATATGCGCCATTGGCGCAAACTTGATCCGCTCGGTCTGCAGCGCGGCAGCGGCCATGATCAACTCGGGTGCGGGAATGTTCTCCCAGATCTGCGAAGCATGCTCGGAGATCATCATGGTCGTGAAGCCGATCTTGTCGCAGGCGATCGAGCTCTGCACCCCCCATTCGAAGGTTTGCCGGGCCGTGCGTCCGGGGCGCATGTAGGGGTGAAAGATCAGGCCGGTGTCCATTGCCATTTGACGTCTCCCTTCGAATCAAGATTTAAGCCATCTGGCTTAGATATTGCTCATTTCGAAAAGTCGGTCAAGAAATTTCAACGCATACGTTGATTAGTTGAATGGCGCTGCAGAGGTAACGAGCGTTGACGCCCAGCCAGCCTTACGCCAAATGGCTTAAATGCCACGGAAAACCGCAGTCCAAGATAGACTTTCGGAGAACGACCCAAAAGTCGCGCTGATCCTTGCCGCGGAAGTGGCTTTTGCGCGCGACGGAATCGATGGCGCATCGCTGCGCGAGATTGCTGCGCGGGCTGGCCAGCGCAATCACCATGCGGTGCAATACCACTTCGGTTCGCGTGAGGCCCTGGTCCAGGCGGTTTTCGATTACCGGATGGATCAGATGGAAGCAGCGCGAGCAGGCATGCTGGATGCAGCGCGAAAGGAAGGCCGGATCGAC
Organism: Novosphingobium sp.; assembly: GCA_050248535.1. Classification (GTDB taxonomy): domain Bacteria; phylum Pseudomonadota; class Alphaproteobacteria; order Sphingomonadales; family Sphingomonadaceae; genus Novosphingobium. The sequence continues at coordinate 3,290 of JBFWSE010000131.1, read as the reverse complement.
ACGACCCTGGCCATAGTCGAAGCAATTTTCCTGCCGCAGATCGACCTGATCGACGAGCACGGCGACAATTCATATGCAGCCTACCTCAGCGAATATCTGCTGCGTTATCAGGGAAGCCGATTCGGCGATTTCGGCGAGCGCATGGCACCGCATCTGGGTGAAGCGTTAAGACTGCTGCGTGATCGCCTGGCGACACTGCCCGAAGCCGCCGCGCAGCGTCGGCTGGTGACAGCGTGTTTCATGTTCCTCAATATCCTGGTCATCCATACACGCGGCAACAATGCGGGTGCGGAAGACTTCGAAGCGGCAATGAGCGATACGCTCGGCCAGATTGTGCTCGCGCTGGAGGCGCCCTACGGTCCAGGAAGTTAGCCGTCAGCCCCCAAAGAACGTCTCTTTTGCGTGCTGGGTGTCCATATATTCCTTCACATCACCAACCTTGCCGCCGCGAATGGCAATTAGGAAATGATACAGGCAATCGTACGTCCGCCCATCGAGTAGTTCGGCAAAGCCATGCGCCTCGACCGCGACTTTGTCCCCTTCCGCGATCATGCCGGTAGGCGTGATCCGCAATGCGTGTGCCTTATAACCGGCATTGGCCCCTTCGAGCAGCGGTGCTAGTTCGGCGGTGGTGTAGCTGCCCGACATGCCGTCGAGCTTGCCAGAGACCCACCAGGTTCCGTCAGGCGCCATTGCTTCGATGATCGCGTGCACGTTGCCGGTCGAGAAGATCTCGAAGAACCGTGCGACAACGGCTTTGTTCGTTTCCGCGCTGGTATCAGTCATGGCTTCTTCCTTGTATCGGTATGCGGCCATTGAGCACCAAGCCAAAGCCTTCGAGTGCCGCCATCTTGCGCGTGCTCGAAGTCAGCAAAGTCATTTCGCCGACGCCGATGTCTTTCAGGATCTGGGCGCCGATACCATAGTCCCGCTCGCTCGCGCGATGGGCATATTCGCGCCGGCCGCCGGTCACCCGGCGCGATATCGAGCGTGGATCGGGATCCTGCACGAATACAGCCACGGCAGGTCCATCATGCACCGCGAGCTGGCGCAATGCTGCCGGCACGTAATCGGGATGGGCATTGCGAAAGCCCAGCAGGTCCGCCGTCAGATCGAACTGGTGGACACGCACCAGCGTATTGTAATCGGCCTGCACATCGCCGCGTACCAGCGCAACGTGTTCGCCGTTATCCACCAGGTCGCGGTAGACCTTGATGATGAAGTCGCTGCCATAGTGGCTCTCGAACAGGCTGCTGGCGACGCATTCGACCAGTTTTTCGGACTGCCGGCGCCAGTGGATCAGATCCGCGATCGTGCCGATCTTCATGCCGTGCAGCTGTGCGAAGGGGATAAGGTCAGGAAGCCGGGCCATGGTGCCGTCGTCCTTGATCACTTCGCAGATCACCCCGGCGGGAAACAGGCCAGCCATCCGGCATATATCGACCGCCGCCTCGGTGTGGCCGGCGCGGACGAGAACCCCGCCATCGCGCGCGGTGAGCGGAAAGACATGGCCTGGGGTTACTATGTCTTCAGGCCCGAATTGCGCGTTGACGGCTACCGAAATGGTCCGGGCACGGTCATGGGCCGATATGCCTGTCGTCACGCCCTCGCGCGCCTCGATCGAGACAGTGAATGCGGTGCCATGGCCGGAGCGGTTGTCCTGCGACATCGGCTCCAATTCGAGCTGGCGTGCCCGCTCGGCGGTTATCGCCAGGCAGATCAGCCCGCGCGCATGGGTTGCCATCATGTTTATGCGGTCAGGCGTGGCGAACTGCGCCGGCACGATGATATCGCCTTCGTTCTCGCGATCGTCGGCATCGACAAGGATAAACGGCCTGCCGTTGCGGGCTTCCTCTATGATTTCATCAATCGGGGAAATGCCGCCCATGGCGACTCTAGCGCCCAGTCCAGACCGGCTTTCTGCCCTCGGCGGACGCGGCATTGCGTTCCCGAACATCCTCGCTCTCGGCATATTGCTCGATGTCCTCGAAGCGGGTCATCAGCGCCACTTCCAGCGGATAGCCCAGGCGGCCAAGCGCCGCAGCCTTGGCGGCATAATTGGCCCGAGGAGCGCACTTGGTGACCTTGCCGGCCCACTTCATCGCGGCGTCGGCCAATGCCTCGTAGGGCACCACTTCGTTGACCAGGCCATATTGCGCCGCCGCCGCAGCATCGATGCGTTCGCCCGTGAGGATCATGGCCATGGCGATATGGTGGGGCAGCTGGCGGATGGCGCGGTGCACCACGCCGCATTCGCCGATGATGCCGTGACGCGTTTCGGGCAGGCCAAATTGCGCGGTATCGGCGGCGACGATGATATCGGCGCACAAGGCCAGTTCCAGGCCACCGCCGACGCAGAAGCCCTGAACAGCGGCAATCAGCGGCTTCTTCAAGGTCACCATCGGTCCGCCGATACCAGTCAACCCGCCGGCTAGCGCCATCCTGGTCTTGCGCTCGGGCCCTTCCGAGACGTCGGCGCCGATGCAGAACGATTTCTCGCCTTCCGCCGAGACAATGGCGCACCAGATATCGGGATCGTCGTTGATCGCCTGCCAGGCATCGTACAGCAGATCGTCCATCTCGCTAGTGATGGCATTGAGACCCTGCGGCCGGTTGAGGTGGACGCGGGCTACATTGCCTTGCTTGGAGAATTCGACGTCAGCCATGTTTCAGTCCTCAGAATCCCTGGAATACGGTTTTAGTGGTGTCGTCGGCGCCGAGCGGTATTCCGCGATCAGCGCCTTGAGCCCGATCTCGTCGCCGCGCTGCTTGACCGCATGAACGGCGGGCGCCTGATGCAGCAGCGCGTCCATATCGGCGACATGGGCGGCAGCGGCGCGGAAACCCTGGGCTTCGGCCGCGCGGTTGATCGAATGCTTCTTGATCCGCAGCACTTCGGGCGGTGTCAGTGCGATGCGGGCGGCAAGGCCTTCGACGCAGGCGATGAGATCGGCGGCCGGCACGCAGTGATTGGCCCAGCCCCATTCGACCGCAGTAGGCCCGTCAATCGCATTGCCGGGCACGAAAGCCAGTTCCTTGGCGCGCTTCGGGCCGACGAGTGTCGACCACACCGGCGCCAGGTAACCGCCCCCGATGGGAATGGTCGGCTCGCCAATCCGTGCGTCGTCCGCCACCACCGTGATGTCGGCGAAGACGCACATCTGGGTCGCGCCGGCCAGGCAATAGCCATGGACAGCCGCTATCACTGGCTTGGGATGATCCCAGATCGCAATCCAGCGATCGAGATTACGTTGCAACCGTGCCCGGTCCGCGACCGGATCGACGGCCGT
>JBFWSE010000130.1:0-10126 GCA_050248535.1 Novosphingobium sp. | reverse complement strand
GCTCAAGCTCAGGAACCTGCGCGAAATCGAAGGCTGGGCGATTCCGGAGCTGCTGAAATGACCGGCGCTTCCCGTTCCGTAACCTGCCCCAGCTGCGGCGGCTCGATCGAGATCAAGGCAGCGGGCTATACCGTCAATGTCGGCTGCCAGTATTGCGGCTCCGTGCTCGATGTCGCCGATCCCGACGTCAAACTGATCAGCGAATTCCAGATGGCCGCGCGCAAGCTGGAACTGCCCTTGGGCAGCCGGGGCACGCTCGACGGCATCGAATGGGAAGTGATCGGCTATCTCGAACGCTCGGACGACGAGAGCAACTGGGCCGAATACCTGCTGTTCAATCCATATGGCGGCTATCGCTGGATCATCCGCGCCGATGGCTACTGGAGCCTGGGCACCATGCTGCCCGAAGAGCCCGCGGATGCCTTCGCCAGTGCCGTCACCTGGCGCGGAAAGCGCTTTTCGCGAGAATACGACGCCGTCACTACACGCACCGACTATGTTCTCGGCGAATTCTATTGGCGGGTGAAGACCGGCGACACGGTCCAGGCGGGTTTCTTCGAGGCCAGCGACGAAAGCTCACTGTCCTGCGAAAAGAGCGCCGACGAGACCAGCTGGACCTATGTCGAGGACTTGCCCGAAGTCATGGTGACGCAGGGCTTCCGGAACCCCGATGGCAGCGCCCTTAACCTGACCGGCGGCCCGGCCGCCCCGACGCCCGCTCCGCAGGACTACGTTTCGTCCTACAAGGACCCCAACAAGAAGATGCCCAAGGGCGAATGGGGCCTGATCTGGAAGATGGCTTTCGGCACCATGGCCGCCTGCCTGCTGGTCATGTTGATGTTCGGCATGGGCAGCACGCTGGCCAAGAACCAGATCGCCGTGGTGCTGGATGCGCCCGCGAGATCCTATACCATCGGCACCATCACGCTTACTCGCGGCTACCAGCCGGTTTCGATCACGGCCAAATCGGTCGAGCGGTTCGACAACAAATGGATCGATCTCGATTACAGCCTGGTCAACAAGGCGACACAGGAATCGATCGACGGATACAGCGTGGTCGAGCACTATTCCGGCGTCGATTCCGACGGCGGCTGGAGCGAAGGCAGCTACAGCAAAACGGCCAAGTTCTCCGGCGTTCCGGCCGGCACCTACGATGTCCAGGTGGAGGCGGCGATGCACACCTGGGCAAGCGGCGGCAGCACATACAGTAGCGGCAATTACAACCCCTGGGTGTCGCAATCGGGCGAAACCTATCATATCGACATATCGGCGGGATCGGGCGGCGTGTTCTGGGGTAATTTCGTGGTCACTGTCCTGCTGCTGCTGGGAATCCCGCTTTTCATGTTTTTCCGCCGTTTTTCGAACTAGGATGGCAATTGCCGATGCTTGAACAGGAACGTCTATGACCGGGATAGTGCCATGAGCCTGCGCCAGATGCTGTTCGGCGCCTTTTGCCTGGCGATATTCTCGGGCAATTCGCTTGCGTCCTATTATGCTTGGTCGCCTTTTGCCGACGGCAGACGTGCAGGTTCCGGTTTCTTTGGCGGCCCAACTCACAAATAACGGATGATTTTCAGGAGATAGCCCATGCTTGCACTAACAACTTTCGCTGCGGTGGTGCTCTATTCGCTGCTTGGCATTGTCGTCTTCGTGGTCAGCTTCGTACTGGTCGACAAGCTGACTCCGGGCGAGCTCTGGGCGGAAATCATCGAGCGCCAGAACGTGGCCGTCGCGGTTCTCGCGGGCGCAGTGGCCATCGGCATTTCCTCGATCATCGCCGCGGCGGTTCATGGCTGATTCCCCCGGCGAGGAAGGCGGCCAGCCTGCCTCGCTCGCATTTGTCCTGCTGCTGTCGGTCCTGGTCGTTGCGACTTGCGGGCTGATCTACGAATTGCTGGCCGGCACCATTGCCAGCTATCTGCTGGGCGATAGTGTCACCCAATTCTCCACAGTCATCGGAACCTACCTCTTCGCCATGGGCATTGGCTCGTTCCTGTCGCGCTATGTCCGCGACGACGAGATGGGCGTGTTCATCCGCATCGAAGTGCTGATCGCCTTGCTGGGCGGCTGGTCGGCGGCAGGGCTGTTCCTGCTGTTTCCGCTGATCGACGATTTCAGGCTGCTGCTCTATTCGCTGGTGCTGGCCATCGGCACGCTCGTCGGTATCGAAATTCCGTTGTTGATCCGCATTCTCAAGCACCGCTTCGCCCTGCGCGAGCTGGTCTCCAATGTACTGACTTACGATTACATCGGCGCGCTGATCGCTTCGCTGCTGTTCCCGCTGGTGCTGGTGCCCTGGCTGGGCATGATCCGCACGGGCATTGTCTTTGGCATCGCCAATGTCGCGGTCGCCATCGCGCTTCTGCTGATCCTGCGCCGCCAGCGCCGCATCGGACCCGATCTGGCGGTTGCGGCACTAGTGACCGCCAGCCTCGTCGCCGGATTCGCTTTCGCCGAGAAGATGCAGCGCTGGTCGGAAGTGGCGGCCTATCAGGAACCGGTGATCTATGCCCGTTCGACGCCCTATCAGCGCATCGTCCTGACCCGGCGCGGCGAGGACATGCGGCTCTACCTTAACGGCAATTTGCAGTTCTCCTCTCGCGACGAATACCGCTATCACGAGGCGCTGGTCTGGCCGGTGCTGGGCCGCGTCGCCAATCCGAGAAATGTCCTGATTCTCGGCGGCGGCGATGGGCTCGCGGCGCGCGAGGTACTGCGCGATACACGGGTCGAAAAAGTCACGCTGGTCGATCTCGATCCGGAGATGACGCACCTGTTCCGCGATACGCCTTACCTCGCCCGGCTCAATGGCGGTTCGCTCTCTTCCCCGCGCCTCAGGGTCGAAAACGCCGATGCCTTCCGCTGGGTCCGGCAGGCCAGGGAGACTTATGATGCGGTCATCGTCGATTTCCCGGACCCGACCGAATTCTCGCTCGGCAAGCTCTATACCGAGAATTTCTATCGCGAAGTTTCCCGGCTGCTCGCACCAGACGGCGTGATGACGGTGCAGAGCACTTCGCCGCTGATCGCCCCGAACAGCTATTGGACCGTGGCCCAGACCATGGAAGCCGCCGGGCTCAATTCGCGCGGCTACCATGTCTATGTGCCGAGCTTCGGCGAATGGGGCTTCACTCTGGGCGGACATCGTCCGCTGGCCGAGGCGGCGCAGTTGCCCGCTGGTCTTAAGTTCCTCACGCCGCAGTCCGAACGCCAGATGTTCGATTTCGCCCCCGACATGGCGCGCCGCCCGGTGCCGGTGAACCGGCTCGACAATCAGGCGCTGGTGCGCAGCTTCATCCAGGAATGGGGCAAGTATGACAGTTGAAACCTCGCGCCGCGGTGTGCTCGCGGGCGGGATGGCGGCGGCGGGCGCGCTGGCGCTGGAAGGGTGCGGCGAAACGAAAGTGCCGGGCACATTGGGCGGCGCGGATTTCTCGCGCGGACACCGCATTCGCTCCGGCGGCTTCCCTTCCCCTGACGGAACGGAGCAGCAGGCGGCAATTGTCATCGCGGGCGGCGGGATCGCCGGGTTGGCGGCTGGCTGGCGGCTGGCCGAGGCGGGGTTCACCGATTTCGAGCTGTTCGAACTGGAAGATGCGACGGGCGGCAATTCCCGTTCCGGCAGCAACGCGGTATCCGCCTACCCGCTCGGCGCGCATTACCTGCCCACGCCCAATCGCGAAGCGAAGGCCCTGCGCCACATGCTCAAGCGCTTCGGCATGGTCACGGACGGGCCGGACGGCGTTCCGGTATACGATCCCTATCAGCTCTGTGCCGACCTCGAGGAGCGGCTGTTCTGGCGCGGCGAGTGGCAGGAAGGGCTTTACCCGCATTCCGGCCTGTCGCCCGAGGATATGGCGCACCGCGACGCCTTCTTCGCCGCCATGGCGACCTTCTCCCAGGCCGTGGGCAGCGACGGCAAGCCGGCTTTCGCCATTCCCATGGCCTATTCGAGCAGCGACAGCCGCCTTACCGCGCTCGACCGCATGAGTTTCACCCAATGGCTGGATGCGCAGGGCTGGACTTCGCACGTGCTGCGCGATCACCTGCGCTATTGCTGCCGCGACGACTATGGCACGGAGCCCGAGCACCTCTCGGCCTGGGCGGGAATCCACTATTTCGCCGGACGGCGCGGCTGGGCGGCAAACGGAGATGGCGACCGCGAACTGACCTGGCCCGAAGGCAATGGCCGGCTGGCCACGCTCATGGCCGACGCTATCCGGCCGCATATCCGCACTGGCCGCAGTGTGTTCCACCTTGCGCCCGACGGGACGGGCGCGGCAATCGACAGTTTCGACGACAAGGCCGGGCATTCCGTGCGAACCCGCGCAAAAGCCGCCATTCTGGCAATGCCGCATTTCGTCGCGAGCCGCATCGCCCCGGGCCTGGGCGATGCAAAGGCCTTCTCCTACGCGCCCTGGGTGGTCGCCAATGTCACTGTCTCGCGCCATCCCGGCGGCAAGGGCGTGCCGCTGGCCTGGGACAATGTCTCCACCGCCAGCGAATCGCTTGGCTATGTCGTGGCGACGCACCAGAGCCAGAGTACTGGCAGTGGCCCGACCGTGCTCACATGGTACATGCCGCTGAGCCAGCAGGATCCGGCCGCGGCGCGCAAGGCCATGCTGACGCGTCCGCTCGCCGACTGGCAGCGGGAAGTGCGCGACGATTTGCTGGCCTTGCACCCGGAGCTATCCGGCGCAATCGAGCGGATCGATGTCTGGCGCTGGGGCCATGCCATGATCCGGCCAACCACAGGCTTCATTTTCGGCGAGGCCCGCGCGAGAGCGCTATCCGTCGAACCGCCGCTGTTCCACGCCCATTCCGACCTTTCCGGGCTTTCGCTGTTCGAGGAAGCGCATTATCGCGGCGTGCTTGCCGCCGAAGCGGCAATGCGGCACCTTGGCCATGCTTTCGAGACCCTGCTGTGACCACGCACACCCACGAACCCGGCACCAGCCTGCACCTCATCGCCGATATCGAGCGAGGCGAGCGGCTGGAGGACCTCGCCTTTGTCGAGGCAGTGCTGCGCGAAGCGGCGGAGGCAGCGCATTGCCATGTCGTCGGCATCAACCTGCATCACTTCGGTCCAGGGCACGGCGTGACTGGCATTGTCGTGCTGGCGGAATCGCACATCTCGATCCACACCTGGCCGGAAACGGGCCTGGTCGCAGTCGATATCTTCGTCTGTGGCAAACATGCCGACGCTCATGCCGCGCTGGACGTGATTGCCGGGCGATTCAAAGGGACTGTGGCCTTCGTCCAGGCGATACCAAGGTTGGGCGCGCGAGTGCCTAACGCGAGCGCCTAGGCGCCACTGACCGATTTCGAAAACAGGAACATCACGGCCACCCCGGCGACGATCAGCCCCATCCCGGCGAGCGCCGGCCAGTCCAGCCGCTGGCCCTGAAAGGCCCAGGCGACCAGCGCGATCAGCATGATCCCCGCGCCCGACCAGATCGCATAGGCAACGCCGGTCGGCACAGTGCGCAAGGTCAGGGCGAGGAAATAGAAGGCCAGGCCATAGCCGATGATCGTTACGGCCGCCGGCAGGGGCCGGGTAAAACCGTCGGACAGTTTCAGGCAGGACGTGCCGATGACTTCGGCAATGATGGCAATTGCGAGATAGAGGTAAGGCACTATCCGCCCCGCTCCACCACCCGGCGGAGCAGATTGACGTAGGTGTCCGGGTTTTGGGCGCCGGGAATCATGTATTTGCGGTTGATCAGCATGGTCGGCACAGCCGTGATATCCATTTCCATGGCCAGTTCCTCTGCTTGCCGCACTTGCTCTTCCAGCGCGGCATCTTCGAGGGCGGCTATAGCTCCCTCGCGATCGAGCCCGGCACCCTGGGCTACATCCAGCAACACCTCACGGTTGCCCAGATTGCGGCGCTGCTGGAAATGGGCGTCGAACAGCGCAAGCTTGAGCCGCGTCTGGGCCTCAGCTCCGTGCTGTTCCAGTGCCCAGCGCAACAGCTTGTGGGCGAGAAACGTGTTCCAAAGCCGAGATTCCGGCTCCTCCCCCTCCCCCAGATAGCGCATGTCGTAGCCCGCCTGCGCCGCCATCGCTTCCATCTGCCCGCGCATCGCCGGATCGGGCGCGCGGCCATATTTGCGGGCGATGTGGCTGGCGGCGTCCTCGCCCTCGGGCGGCATATGCGGGTTGAGTTCGAAGGGCTGCCAGCGGATCTCCGCCTCGATTTCGCCCTCAAGTGTGCCCAGCGCCTGTTCGAGCTGCTTGTAGCCAATCACGCACCAGGGGCACATCACATCGGAGAAAATCTCGATGGTGACCGGTGTTGGCGCGTTCATCCGCGCTCTACCCACCAGTTGAGCAAGTGGTGCGCGACTGCAGCCGGGGGCGGCGCGCCGAAGGCCTGGCCTTTGCCGCCAGCCTTTGCCGCCACCATCGCCTCTTCCACTTCGGCGCGCGAAAACCAGCGCGCGTCTTCCAGTTCGGTCTCATCGACCGTTACTGCCGGATCGTCGGCCCAGGCATGGCAGCCAATCATCAGCGATGAAGGAAACGGCCAAGGCTGGCTCATCACATAGGAGACATCGCGCACCGCGACACCGGCTTCCTCCAGGACTTCGCGCGCCACGGCCTCTTCAATGGTTTCGCCCGGCTCGACGAAACCGGCCAGCGCCGAATAGTTGCCCGCGGGAAAGCGCGGCTGACGGCCAAGCAGGACATGATCGTTGTGCTCGACCAGCATGATCGTCACTGGATCGACCCGGGGGAAATGTTCCGCCTTGCAATCGGGCGAGGTGCAATTGCGCTGCCAGCCACCCTTGGCGAGCACCGTCGAATTGCCGCAACGGGCGCAGTGCCGATGGCGCGCGTGCCAATCGACCATGCTGCGTGCACCGCCGTAGGTCGCAAGCTCATCGGAGGCGAGGCTGGCCATGGCCTGCCACAGGCGCGGATTGGCCGGGGCGACACTGCCGACGGCAGGCACCGCGGCAAAACAGCCCTGCCCGCTGTTGAGCCCGAGGAACACTAGCTCGGCGTCCTCGTGGGCATCGGCCAGCGAGCCCCAGCCCAGGCATCCGTCCTCGCCGATTACCGGGTCGAGCCCGTCGAGCAGCAACAGCCGCGCGCGGTGATTCATCAGTGCGGCGAGCTTGTCGGTGCACTGGCGGACGTGGTCCGCGCGGTCGAGCCGCGATCCGGCGAAAGCGACAGTCGCGGTGCTCACGAATTCCCTCCGATCAAGGCCATGACATCCTGATGCAGTGCTTTCTGGTATTCGGAAAGCATCGAATTGGCCGTGGGCGGCATGAACTGGACGAAAATGCCGGAACGGATGCCGCCGCGCATATCGACAGTGCCGACAGTGCCCGCCGCCCCCGCCCAGCCGTATATCCCCTTTTCCGGCCCCTTGCCGACCCGGCCGCCCGCGCCGAAATCGCTCTCGGGCGCCATCATGGCTGGGCCGGGCACGCCTTCAGGCAGCAAGTTCGCCGTACCGACGCGCACGGCCAGCTCGTTCATCACCCGCTCGCGCCCGATCGTTCCCCATTGCGCCAGCATGCGCAGGAAGCGGTCGTAATCGCGCGGGCTCGAGACCAGGCCAGATCCGCCGAAGGGTGCGGGCGGCTTTTCGAGATAGATCGAGTTCCTGCCCTCGTCGATCGGGGCGAAAACCGTGCCCAGCACACCATAATTGGTCGTCAGCCGCCGCGCCTCGGCCTGCGGCACCTGGAACCAGGTGCTCGTCATGCCGGCCGGTTCGAATATCCGCCGTTTGAGGAACTGGTCGAAGGTCATACCCGAAACCACTTCGATCACCCGCCCCATCAGATCGAGCCCGACCGAATAGCTCCACTTGGTGCCCGGCTCGTAGACCAGCGGCATGTCCGCCAACCGGTCGGCAAACAGGGCAAGGCCTTCCACCGAAGCGGCGCGCTCGAACCCGGGAATCGAAAGGCGGCTGATCCGGCCGGCGGCAAGGCCCGCCTCGTTATAAGCCGTGCGCAGCGGCCCGCGCTGGATGATCGAATAGCCAAGTCCAGCGGTATGGGTAATCAGGTTGCGCATGGTTATCGGCGCCTTGGCCGGCTTCACGTCGGTAATCGAACCGTCGGGCGTAACCTGCACCTGCATCCTGGCGAATTTAGGCAGCACATCCGCCACGGGCTGGTCAAGCCCGATCTTGCCGTCGTCGACCAACATCATTGCCGCCATGCCGGTGATCGGCTTGGTCATCGAATAGACCCGGAACAGACTGTCCGGCCCCATGGCATCGGGATCAGTAAAACCCTCGCTGCCACGCGAAAGGTACTGGGTATCGCGGCCGGGCAGGCCAAGTGTCGCCACCATGCCGGGAAACTTCCCCGGCCCCACCCAGCGCTCAAACACTTCACGCACCTTGGGCATGAACTCCGGATCGCTGGCCGCCAGGGCCAGCCGCGGCATCAAGGCGGCGCTCAACCCCGCGCAGGCGCCCAGCCACAACAGCTCGCGGCGCGCCATGGCCGATTGCAACTGCAAGGCATGGTTCATTTCACACGTCTCCCCTTTGCGCCAGGGCCAGCCGAGCCGCCCTGGCGTAGAGCGTCGGCAGACCGGCTTCCTCAATCCGATCCAGCGGCCACCATTCGCCCTCTTGTCGCTCCAGACTAGCCCAATCGCCGCCCGAATACAGCGCCAAGTGCAAATCCAGCGCAAAATGGGTGAAGACATGCTGAACCGAGCCCGCCGGCTTCCAATGCCCCTGCAACGGCGGCGCCTGCGAACCATCGGCCCGGGCGCTCCAGCCATCGCCGGGCAGTGCCCGCATGCCGCCCAACATGCCCTTGGCCGGTCGCCGCACCAGCCAGACAGCACCATCCCGTTCGATCCACCAGGCGCGGCCCTGACGCTCGGGTTTGGCCTTTTTCGCCGGCTTGACCGGATAGCGGTCCACGTCGCCGAGCCGCCGCGCGGCGCAGGTTCCCGACAAGGGGCAGAGCAGACAACGGGGATTGCGCGATGTGCAGATCGTCGCGCCAAGGTCCATCATGGCCTGGGCGAAATCTCCCGGGCGCCGGTCCGGCGCGATCGCCTCGGCCTTCTGGCAAATGGCCTTGCGCGCCGCTGGCAAGGGCAAGTCGATGGCAAACAGGCGCGCCACCACGCGCTCGACATTGGCGTCCACCACCACTGCCCGCTCGCCAAAGGCGATCGCCGCCACGGCCGCCGCCGTATAGGCGCCCAGCCCCGGCAATGCGCGCAATTCCGTCTCAGTCGCCGGAAAGCGCCCGCCGCGCGCCGCCACTTCGCGCGCACAGGCCAACAGATTGCGCGCCCGGGCATAATAGCCGAGCCCTGCCCAGGCGGCCATTACTTCGGCGTCCGGTGCGGTCGCCAACATTTCCACTGTCGGCCAGCGACGGGTGAATGCCTCGAAATACGGAACAACCGCCGCCGTGGTTGTCTGCTGCAACATCACTTCGGACAGCCAGACGCGATAGGGATCCGGCGGTGGCGCACCCGGTGGCGCGCGCCAGGGCAGCACCCGGGCATTCGCGTCGTACCAATCAAGCAACAGGCTGGCTTCCATCGCGCCGCTATGGCATTGCCCGGACGGCAATGGAACGGGACAGCAAAAGCAAGCCGGCGGACAAGTCGAAAGGGCAGCCGCGCCGCTTCGAGCGGCCGCGCGGCGGCCCCGCGCGTTCGATCGCCGATCTGATGCCCGATGTCGGGCGCACTGCCTTTCGCCGCTTCGGCTTCATCCAGTCGAGCGTGGTGACGCGCTGGCCCGAAATCGTCGGCCCAAGCCACGCCCGGGTCTGCGCGCCCGAATCGATCCGGTTTCCGCCGGGCGAGAAAAGCGAGGGCATCCTGCAACTGGTGGTCACTCCAGCCCATGCCCCGATCATCCAGCATGTCATTCCCGAGATCATGGAGCGGGTGAACCGGTTTTTCGGCTACAAGGCCGTCGCCCGCGTCAAATTGCGGCAAGGCGAGGTTCAGCCGCCCGCTGCCAGGAAGCCGGCCGTGGCGCCACCTTCGCTCAAGCCGATCCCCATGGAATTGGGTGATAGTTTGCGCGATATTGGCGATCCGGAGCTGCGCACGGTGCTCGAATCGCTGGCGCGCAGTCTCGCCTCGCAAGGCAAGGAGTGAGTTCGAAGATGCA
>JBFWSE010000129.1:0-10169 GCA_050248535.1 Novosphingobium sp. | reverse complement strand
CAGCACGATCTCGGCTTCACGCAGCTTGCCGATAATCTCCTCCGGCTTGTGTTTCCGCGCCATTCCATTCCTCCTTCGTGGCCAAATCTAAAACAGATTTTGGGCCACTCAGAAGGGGGCAGATCAGGCCCTCGTCAAGCTATTGCATCTGCCTGAATGATCTGTCAACAACACTGCTCATTTGGTCAAGGGCGCAAGCCCGTTGATCTGAACCGGACCAACGGAGAGTCGAATGGCTACCACTGCAGCATCAGAGACCGACGGCGATGCGCCCACCAAGGCAAGGCCCAAAAAAGCCAGAAACGTACAGCCCTTTGGCGGCGGCATTGCGCTGGCGCTTTTTGCAATCGGGGTAACCCTGCTGGGGTTTTGGAAGACGTTCTTCTCGCAACTCGGCAATATCGATTTTGCCCATATGTTGCATGGCGCAACCTCGAGCGGCTGGTTGCTGATCGTCCTGATTCAGGCTTTCCTGATCAGATCCCGCGACTACAAGATCCATCGCTTCATCGGCTGGCTGTCCATCGCGTTCTTTACCACTCTGATCGTGACGAGTTGGCACATGGTGGTGCTGATGCTGTCGCCCGGCGCGCAGATGCCGTTCGAACTGGCAAAGTTCTTTGCCTATACCGACATTACCGCCGTACCGCTGATGGTCTTTTGCTACGTTGCGGCGATCGTAAAGCGCAAGGACCGGCACCTTCATTCGCGCCTTATGTCCATCACTTTGCTGGCGGGATTGCTGCCTGCGGGCGGACGCATGTACGGTCTCATCTGGACCGGCATGGACGGACTGATCTTCTCCATGCATCCGACCTATCTGACCATGCTGGCGGCATTTGGCATCGCAGCCTTTGTCGACTGGAAGAACGGCCGACTGCGGTGGCCATTCCCCCTTGCTTACGCATGGTTCCTTGCAGCTTATCTGGGCCTCTTCCCGGCATGGCATTCGGGCTGGCTCGATACGGTATGCCGTTGGATAGTCGCCTCGGCGGCATAGCTGCCGCTCCCAGTCAGTTCAGGAACAGGTATAGAAAATGGCGAACAAGCTGACATTCGGATTCATCTACGATTTCCGGAACCCGCCCCAATGGCACAAGCCCTGGGCGGAACGGTACGCGGAAATCCTCGATGTCATTGCCTGGACCGAACAGGCCGGGTTCGACGGTGCATGGATCGCCGAACATCACATGGCATCGGATGGCTACATGCCGTCGCCGCTCGTGGCGCTTGCCGCCATTGCCGCCAGGACCAAGCGCATGAAGATCGGCTCGGGCATTGCCCTGGCGCCGCTCTACAACCCCGTGCGCTTCGCCACCGACTGCGCCGTGCTCGATATTCTGGCGAATGGCAGGATCGAGATGGGCCTGGCGATCGGCTATCGCAAACGCGAAACGGCGGCCTTCGGCGTCGATTTCACCAAGCGCGGCAAGATGTTCGACGAATGGCTGGAAATCGTAACTCGCCTCTGGGCGGGCGAAGTGCTGGACTGGAACAGCGACTTCTACCGTTTTTCAGGCGCGCAGATCATGCCGCCGCCGCCGCGAGGCAAGGTCCCGCTGTTCATCGGCGGATTCGCCGGCAAGGCGGTCGATCGCGTGATGAAGTATGGCGAGGGTTATCTGGGCACCGACGAGGTATGCCTGGCCTGTGTCGAAAAGATGCGGGAAATGGGCCGCGATCCGGCGGGCGTGAAGGTTCGCATCACCGGTGTGACCACCGTCGTCGCGGAAGACCCGGAAGTGGCGATGGAAGAACTCGCGCCCTACTTCCACCATGTCAACAACAGCTACGGCGAATGGTTTCAGGAAGACCAGGTGCATGATGACAGCCATGCCATGAAGCCCATGAGTCTTGAAGATTTCAAGGCCAGCGGCACTCTTCAGATTCTCACGCCCGACGCGGCGATCACCATGTTCAAGGGGCTGCAGGAGAAGATGTTCCTCGATCACTACATGATGTCGATGCCGCCCGGCCTCCCGGCCGAGCGGTTTGTCCATTATGCCAATACTATTGCAACGAAGGTCATGCCTGCATTCCAGTAGAAAGCGGATATGGTCGGCCGGCGCCGACCGTTCTTTCCATACCCAGTCGGCGCGGGCGAACACCTAGAAATCGAAGGTTTCTATCTTCCCGTCGAAATTGCCCGCCAGGCAATGGGTAGCCTTGATCAGTTTTTCGCTGGGCACACCGGCAATGTAGCCGTCGATGATCTGCTGATAGTTGCTCACCATGCCTTCCACATGCTTGGACAGGCGCATGAATTCGAAGCCCGGCGCATGTACGCCGATCTGCTGGATCGGGATGTTCGAATAGTCCTGCCTGGGGATCGGCGGGAATTCCATGCTGTCGTAGGGTAGAATCGTCGGCTGCATCGGCGCTTCCGGTTCTTCGCCTTCGGGGAAGAAAGTGAGCGACCAGATCTCGAAGAAGCAACTTTCCGGCCCGGTCGGGCGGATGCGATAGGAGGAGTAGCTGGTCAGCATGGGCAGCAGGAAGTAGTGCGGAAACAGGAATTCCACCGCTTCCAGCGGCGCTGACATGGCCACTTCGTTGAGATCGGGCACCGGCTCCCCGCGTGCGCGCAACTGAGCGGTGACTTCGCTTTGCACCCTGCCAAACCAGGCAAAAAACGCCTGATCGTGATCCTCGGGCAGGTCGATTTCGAGCAGTTCGCGCGCGATCGCCACTTCCTTTGCATGCACCATGCCTGCCATGCCTTCGCCGGTCAGCTCCAGCTGCCGGAAATGCGCCTGGATATTGTCGCGCACCGGGATCGAACGGTCGATCGGAAGGTCGTAATTCCGGCCCTCTTCAGCGCGGGTATAGCGCCCCTCGAAAATCATCGGCGCGGCTTCCTGAAGCTGCGGATGGGTCGCGGCGACATGGTAGCCTTCCATGAAGGCTTCCATGGCGATCTTCCAGTTGGCCGGAAGATGCGTGCCATACCACCATTCCGAACGCAGCTGGCCGACATTGCGCGCTTCCAGCCGGTCGATCAGCGGTCCGATGCTGTCGCGCAGGCTGGGCGCGTCGTTGTCGTAATTGATGAAAGCGCAGCCGATTGCCGTTTCCACCCGGCACGGAACCAGATTAATATCGTCGGCATCGAGCTGCTCCTCGCTGAACAACTGCTTGCCGTAAACGAAGGTGTTCTCGCCGTGCATGTTCCAGCGCCAGCCATGGAACGGGCACATGAAGCCGGACCGGCTGCAATTGCCATGATCGTTGCCATGCCCGCCGGCGAAGGGAACGCCGCGATGGCGGCAGGCGTTGTGGAACGCCTTCACGCCCTTGTCGGCGCGCACGATGATGACCGACTTGCCGAGATTCTGGTATTCGACCCAATCGCCGACCTCGGGAATCTGCTCCAGCCGGCAGGCCATCTGCCAGGTGCGAGGCCAGACGTGTTCGACTTCGGCCTGGTAGAACCCCTCGTCGAAATAGCGCTTTGCGGGAATGCGCTCAGGGTTTTCGATACGGAAGGGAACATCGCGAAGATTCCCGCCATTTGTGCCTGTCATGATCCAGTCTCCAATCCAATTTCAAAGCGTTCAAACCGGCTCCATCTCGGCCAGCCGGGCAGCGGCAAGACTGCGCGCTTCCGAGGCTATGATCTTGGCGCTGCCCGTCTTCTTGAAATCCTGTTCCTCGAATAACAGGATTCGCCGCGGCACCTTGTAACTGGCCAGCCGTTCCTTTGCGAAATTGCGGATGCCCGCCTCGTCGAGCGATTGGCCGGCATGCAGTACGATACAGGTGACAACCAGCTCGCCCAGCAATTCGTCGGGAACGCCGACCGTTTGCGAGGCCTTGACCCCGGGGCACTGCGAAATCACGGTATCGATCTCGACCGGCGAGACATTGGCGCCTCCGGTCTTGATGATATCGTTGAGCCGGCCTTCCCAATAGAGCCGCCCGTCATCATCCATGTAGCCGCTGTCGCCGGTCGCGAAGAAGCCCTCGCTGTCGAGAGTCTCGTCCGCCGGAATTCCGACATAGCCCAGCATCAGCGTCGGTCCCTTGACCGCGATTTCGCCGCGAACTCCCACGGGAACCGTCTCGCCGGCCATGGGATCGACGATCTTCACGGTCGAACCGGGCGTCGGCAGACCATGGCTGTCGCGCGTGACACTGTCGGGCGTGCCCGACGGATAGGCGGTAATCAGAGTAAAGGTTTCTGTGTTGCCATAGGCATGGCGCGGCTCCTTCCAATCGGAAACGATGGACGGATGCAGCTTTACCGGAGTCAGGCAGGTGACATGGCGCAAGGCGGAGAGATCGGCATCGGCCCAGTCAGGCAGGGCTTCGAGCTGCGCCCACTGATGCGGCCAGGCATGCAGCATTGTGACTTGCTCTTCCTGCAGCAGCGCCAGCGCGGTTGCGGCGTCGAAAGTCGGTTGCAGGACCAGTGTCCCCCCAGTGGTCAGCGTGCCGCCGACCATGGCGAAATTGCCCGACCAAAAAAAGCCATTGGCCGACCAGGTCCGCTTTTTTTCCGCGATATTGTGCCAGCCCGCCCAGCGCCAGAGCTGGAGGCAAACCGCGCGGTGCGAGGAAAGGATGCCCTTGGGCTTTCCGGTAGACCCCGATGAGAAGAACAGAATACCCGGATCGGACGGCGCCACGTGCGCGGCGCGGGCCTCGATATGTTCAGGTTCCACACCCGCTGCATGATCCAGAAACCGCCGCCAGCCTTCGATAGCGCCGAAGCCCTCGTCGTCATCGACCAGGACGATATGCCGCAGGAAAGGGAATTTGCCGGACTGGAGGTCGCCGGGACGGGCCGTGGCAATGGCCGGCTCCAGCTCTACCAGCATTGCCGCAAAGTCCTTCGCCAGAACCCGGCGTTCCAGGATGAGTACCGAAATGGCGGATTGCTGAAGCAGCACCTCCAGTTCCGCCGAGGTCGAAAAGGTATTGAACGGCGAAGCGATGGCGCCTGCCAGTGCCGTGCCGAAAAAGGACGAAAAAAACTCCAGCCGATTGGTCGTCAGCGTGCCGACGCGCGCGCCCTTGCCCACTCCGCAGGCGGCCAGTGCGCGGGCGACCTCCATGGCATTCGTCCACAAGTCCCGGTAAGACCACCGGATCATCTGCCTGCCGTCCGGCGCGCGCATGCAGCCCATCTCGTCTGGCTCGAATCGTTCGGTCAGTTCGCGCAGGTAACCGCCCAGCGTAAGGGCGCCGATACCCGCTTCCTCACCCAGCGGAATACCACGGGCGATCGAGAGACGGCTGGCGTGAGGTTGGATCACCGCCATCGAAATCAGAAGGGCAGTTCGACTTCGTTGGTCGAGACGACGACCTTGTTGCCATCCTGATTGGTCATAGTCACCTTGATCTGGACGACCGGGAATCCCCATTCGCTCTTCTCGATCTTGTCGACCACTTCGCCGTCGATGTAAGTGACATCTCCCTCGAACGCCGGGGTGCGGAAATCGGACTTGGCGTGGCGCACCATGCCGTCATGCCCTGCCCAGAAGGCCAGATAGTCGGTGTTCCAGGCGGCCATGGTCGCGCCATAACCATAGGCCCGGCTCATGCCGACTTCGCTGGCATAGCTGTCATCGACATGGCCGCGCGAAGGGCCCATGTAGAGGCCATCGGCAGCGCGGGGATCGGTCTTGGCGAGATCGTAGTTCCAAGTGAATTCTTCTTTCCAGCCCGCGTCCTGATTGATCCAGGGATCCTCGACGCCTTCGGGCGCCACCCAGTGGTAGGAACCCCAGACGTTGAACACGAAAGCCCGGTATTCGGTGGTGAAACTGGCGATGGAGTGCGGGCCGATGACGCGGCGGGGCAGTGTGTCGCCTTTCTGCACTTCCTCCCAATGCGGCGATATGCCATCGCGGTTCGACATCAGCCACTCATGCCGGATCCGGTCGATTTCCTTGATCTCGTCGCGGGTCCAGCGCTTTACCGTGCCGACCATTGCGTCATACATGCCGCGCTTTTCGGCTTCTTCGGCCAGGTAGCGGATAGTGGTCGATCGCGCCTTGGCGACCAGATCGCCGCGCTGGTTGCGGTGGGAGGTATCGCCGCGCGAAAACATCGTCGGCCCGGCGAATTTGGTGTCGGCGACCTTGTAATCGTAAAACCGGCGTTCCTGGAACAGCTTGTCGCCCGGCTTGATGTGGGTTCCATACCACCACCATTCCTCGCCGCCGAAGATCAGGTGAGATCCCGGAATTCTGCCCACACAGGCCGGCTGGCAGCCATGGGCGAAATCGAGCGCGACCGCCATCGACTGCGGTGCAATAATATCGCCATACTTGCTGTTCCGGGCGTATTCCTGATCCCAGTGGATTGGATTGACATAGTCCATCGCCATAACCCAGCGGCGGATGTCTCCCCGGGTGCAGGGATCGTGAAGCTGGGCCCCGCCAACAAGCTGGCCCACCCGGGGCTCGACATCGCTGAGATCCATCTGGGGGCCTTCATTGGTTGCGGCTTCGGACACGCTTCTCTCCTGCTTTGTCTCTTGCGGGGTAATCGCCGGTGAAGAACACATCTTGATCGGATTCGCAACCATATTGACTGACTGTTCAGGGCTAACCTACACTGCCCGGAGAAGCCAGGTGCATTCGGCCGCATCGACCAGCGGCTGAGCGTATCGTTCGCACTTCCTTCGGCAATCGCCAAGCGACGGCCGAACTAGAACGGCGTATGGCCGACTGACACTGGGAGAATGCAGGATGAAAACCGCAGTCAACACAATACTGGTCACGGGTGGCGGTTCCGGCATCGGCCGGGAGCTGGCGCGCGCGTTTCAATCGGCTGGAAACACCGTGATCGTCGCGGGCCGGCGCCTCGATGCGCTGGTCGAGACAATCGGCACCCGAACGGGAATGAGCGCGATTCCGCTCGACATCGCCGATGGTCCGTCCATCGCAGAATTCACGCGGCAATTGATCGCGGATCATCCGGGCCTCAACGTGGTCGTCAACAATGCCGGGATCATGCTGCCGGAAAATGCCATCGACCTTGATGCAGCCGAAGCGACAGTCGCCACCAATCTGCTTGGTCCGATCCGCTTGACCGGAGCGCTTCTGCCGCATCTACGCACCCGCGAGCATGCAGTAGTGATCAATGTATCCTCTGCTCTCGCCTTCGTGCCATTCTCTGCAACGCCAACCTACTGCGCGACCAAGGCTGCCCTGCACAGCTGGACTGTGTCGCTACGCCAGCAATTGCGCAGCACCGTGGTGGAAGTCATCGAGATCATACCGCCCGCCGTCCAGACCGAATTGCAGCCCGGCCAGTCGAGCAGCCCCTACGCCATGCCGCTTGACGCCTACATGGCCGAGACCCTGGAACAGTTGGCGCGTCAGCCCACCCCTGCCGAAATATTTGGCCCGGCCGCGGCCGCACTGCGCGGTGTGGTGGACGATGAGCGCTTCAATGCGGTCTTCGGCCCCATGAACGGGATGTCCTGACATGGCGACCGCCGCGGATCCCGCCACGATGCCCGCTGCGGCGCGGGCGCATATGCGTCTGCTGGACCTGGCCAAGACCGATCCCGAGATTGCCGCGCTGATCCCCGATGAAGCCGCGTTCAAGGCCATCGGAGAGCCGGGAACCTCCTACTACGAGGTCATTTCCCGATCGCTGGCCGCCTATGCCCCAAGGCAGGCGCTTGGCATGCGCGCCTACGAGCTGCGCAACGATGAAGCGTCGGGACGAAAGGTCAGGCACTATCTGCCGCGCTTCGACATGATCACCTATTCCGACGTCGCCCGGTCCCTGGAAGCCATTGCAAACGCCTGGCGGCATCACCCGGTCCACGGTCTCAAACAGGGCGAAATGGTCGCCCTGATCGCCTTTGCCAGCACGCAGATGGCACTCGCCGACCTTGCCTGCGCCTATGCGCAGACCATAGCGATCCCGCTCCAGGCAAATCTTCCCGCTCCCGACATGGAAGGCATCCTGTCGACCACGGCGCCCGCCGCGATCGTGGTCAATATCGAAAACTTGGCGATCGCCACAGGCTATGCCATCGGCCAGGAGAGCGTGCGCAGCCTGATCGTTATCGACAGCGATAGCGAGGTCGATGACGAGCGTGAGAGCATCGCGGCAGCGCGCAAGGCGCTCGAAGCAGACGGCGGGCGCGTAGCTCTGACCACGCTGGACGACCTGATCAAATTCGGCGGGCAATATCCCTGGGAGCCACTTCCCCCGCATCCCGAGGGCGGCGATGCCTTGGTGCTGCTGATGCACACCTCGGGCAGCACCGGCACGCCCAAGGGCGCGATGATTCACGATAGCATGTGCGCCAACCTGTGGAGCGGCCTTCCCCTGGCGCGGCCGTCGCTGCATCTGGTCTGCGCGCCGATGAACCATTTCATGGGCCGGAGCATGGTCTATGGCGCGCTGGCGCAGGGCGGCAAGGCCTGCTTCACGCTCAAGAGCGACATGTCGGCCCTGTTTGAGGACGCGCGGATCGTTCGCCCGACGACCCTGCTGCTCTTCCCGCGCATCGCCGAAATCCTTTACCAGACCTATCAGGCCGACCTCCAGCGCCGCCTTGCAACCGGCATGGACCCTGCGGCCGCCGACGCCGAAGTGCGCGCCGCCATGAAAGCGGAATTCCTTGGCGACCGGATCTGTTCGGCGGGCGTCGGTTCCGCGCCCACCGCGCCGGAAGTGCGCGAATTCCTGTGCGAATGCTTCAACATGGCGATGACCAACGGCTACAGCAGCACCGAAGCCGGCACTGGCGCGATCACCGTCGATGGCCGCATCCAGCGCCATTCGGTGATCGACTACAAGCTGCTCGACGTGCCTGAACTCGGCTACTACGGCACCGACAAGCCTTACCCGCGCGGCGAGCTGCTGCTGAAATCGCGTTTCGCCATCAAGGGCTATTACAAGCGGCCCGACGCCACCGCCGAAATCTTCGACGACGAGGGCTGGCTGCATACCGGCGACGTGGTCGAGGAACGCGGGCCCGACGAAGTGACCTGGATCGGGCGGCGCAACAATGTCATCAAGCTTTCGCAGGCTGAATATGTCGCGCTTGGACCACTGGAAGCGACCTATCTCGGCAGCAGTGCGCTGATCAGCCAGATTTTCATTTACGGCAATTCGCTGCGCTCGTTCCTGCTGGCGGTCGTGGTGCCCGACCTCGCGGTGGCCGCCAGCATGGCAGGCCACGAACCGGACCGCGATGAGCTGCGCACCATGGTGCTGGCCGAGTTGCAGGAAGTGGCGCGCGCCGCGGAGCTGAAAAGCTTCGAAGTCCCGAGAGATGTTCTGATCGAGCTGGAACCGTTCAGCCACGAGAACGGCCTGCTGTCTTCCGTGCGCAAGCCGCTGCATCCCAAGCTGAAGGAACGCTATCAGGGCGATCTGGAAGCCCTCTACCAGACAATGGACCGCAAGCAGCAGGAGGAGCTGGCGCAACTGCGCGCCGACGATACCGGGCTCACCACCAAAGAACGGGTTGCGGGCGCTCTGAAGGCCAATCTGGGGCTCGCCGCGATCGACCCCGAGAGCGCGGAGAGCTACGGCGTTCTGGGTGGAGATTCACTGGGTGCGGTCTCACTTTCGCTGCTGATGGAAGATGTCTTCGGCGTGACTGTGCCAGTCAGCGTGCTGCTCGATCCGTCGGGCAACGTGACCCGGATCGCGCGCTTTATCGACAATGCAAAGGCAAGGGCCGGGGCTGGCGGAACTCTGGCCGATTTCGCCTTGGTTCACGGCGCCGGCGCGGCCACGCTGCGCGCCGCCGACCTGACGCTGGATGCCTTCCTCGATAGCGAGGCGCTGGAGGCCGCCGGCAATGCCGCCGCGCCGGCAGGCCGGCCCAGGACTGTGCTGATGACCGGCGCAACGGGTTTTCTGGGCCGGTTCCTGTGCCTGGAATGGATGGAAGGGCTAGCCGTCAGTGGCGGCAAGCTGATCTGCCTGGTCCGCGCTGGCAGCGAGGCGGCTGGCCGCGCGCGCCTTGCCGAGGCGTTCGACAGCGGAGATGCCGGCCCCTCCACACGCTTCGAGCAGCTGGCCGGTCAATGCCTTGAAGTGCTGCCCGGCGATCTCGCCACGCCGCGCCTGGGGCTCGACGATGCGGCATTTGCCCGGCTGGCCGAAGAGGTGGACCAGATTGTCCACCCCGGCGCACTGGTCAATCACCTGTTGTCATACCAGAACCTGTTCGAGCCCAATGT
>JBFWSE010000128.1:0-10233 GCA_050248535.1 Novosphingobium sp. | reverse complement strand
TACCCGCGCTCGGTGATCTGAGCCACCGCATCACGCTTGAACTCATCGCTGAAATTGGGCTTCCCCATCATCGCCTCCTGTCCTCAAAATTAGGATCGAAGGCGTCCAGAAATCTAGGGGCTATTCAGATATGTTCGTCTGACATAGCGCTTCTATCCGCCAAAATGACCCTCTCGACAATGGCCCCGCGATGCCCGACAAGCGAGACATGGCAACAGCCGCACCAGTGGGAGAACCGGACGCGCCCTCAAGTTATTGGGGTGAACTCGCCCAGCATATCAAGCCGCTATCCGCCGCAAGTCTGGGAGTCGGCACCAGCCTGCCGCTGTTTGCCTATACCAATTCGGTTTTCGCGCCGCATCTGATCGAGGAGTTCGGCTGGTCGCGCGCGCAGTTCGCGCTGATCAGCCTCACCATGCTGACTACACTGCTGGTGCTTCCCGTGATCGGCCGGTTGACCGACCGGATCGGCGTGCGCAGGGTGGCGCTGATCGGCACGCTGCTGATCCCCTTGTGCTTCGCTGCCTATGCCATGCAAACCGGAAGTTTCATGGCCTATGCGCTGGTGTTCACCGTGACGCTGGCCGTCGCCAGCCTGACCAGCACTCTGGTCTATTCCCGGTTGATCGCGCAGGAATTCAGCCGTGCGCAGGGGCTGGCGCTGACTGTGATGAACTGCGCGCCTGCGATTATTGCCATTCCGGCAATTCCTCTGCTCAACTGGTGTATAGAACACTATGGCTGGCGCGCGGCCTATGCCGGGCTGGGCACATTCGTCTTTTTTATCGGTCTGGTCGCCGTCTGGCTGACCGACCCGCACAAGCCGGATGCCGGTGCCGAGCCATCGACGCCTGGCCTGGCCTCGTCCCGCGCCCGCGAGGACTATGGCCTCATCCTGAAAAGCCCTGTGTTCTGGGTGATCGTGATCGCCATGTTCCTGTGCCTGCTGCAGACCCAGCTTCATTCCTCGCAGATGAACCTGATGATCATCGATCAGGGCATGACACGTCAGGGGGCGGCGATGATTGCGTCGGTCTATGCCCTCGGCACCATAGTCGGGCGCGTGCTCTGTGGCATCGCACTGGATCACTGGTCGACGCGGATTGTCACCGCTGTATCGATGGGCATCCCGGCAATCGGCTTCGCCATGCTCGGCTCGAACTTCGATACGGTGACTGTAGTGACGGCTGCGATGTTCCTTGTCGGCGTTTCGGTAGGAGCGGAGAGCGACCTGATCTGCTTTCTCATCGCGCGCTATTTCAAACTGTCGATCTACGGGACGACGCTGGGCCTGGTCCATTGCGTCAGTTTCCTGGCGTCGGCGAGCGGCGGGGTCGCGGTGAGTTTCACCTTGTCCCGTTATGACAGCTTCACGCCTTTCTTGTGGGTGCTTGCCGGCGCAATTACGGTTGGCAGCCTGCTGTTCCTGTTGCTCCCGCGCGAGGGGCGTTACGAGAAGATCGGCTGACCATGCCCGAGCCGTACAAGACAACCGCCATCTGGGATCAGGACAGCCTGCCCAATGCCATCCGCAATGCGCACAATACCAAGGCAGGCGTCTGGGGCCTGTTGCGGGTTCTGGAAGGCGAAGTGCGGCTCGTTTTTCACGACCCCGCCCGCACGGTGACAGTGACGCCCGATGCCCCTGGCGAAATCGCCCCGCAGGCCTGGCACCATGTCGAAGTGACCGGGCCGATGCGGATGCAGGTGGAATTCTTCCGGGAGAAGCCCTGACCGGTTGCGCCCGCGCCGCAGTTGCGGCAGCTATGCGGGCGAGGAGAGGTTCCATGAAGTTCGTCCGTTTGCACTTTGTGATCGCCGCTGCCCTGCTTGCCCCACAGCCGGTCATTGCGCGCGAAGTTCCTTTCGCGCCGCAGGTTCAGGCGCCCAGCCGTTTCATCGTGATGGAAGGCGGGCGTAACTTCCGCGATGTCGGCGGCTATCGTACCGCGGACGGCCGCACTGTCCGCTGGCATGCGCTTTATCGCACCGGCTCGCTGGCCAACCTCACGCCTGAGGCGATTGCCCGGTTTGGCCGTCTGCATGTGACTTTGATCATCGATCTGCGATCTAGCGACGAGCGCGCTCGCGATCCGGGCCAGTGGCAGCAGCAAGGCCGGTACGGCTATTGGGCGCGCGATTACAGCCTGGGCCAGGTTGATATGGCGCGGTTGATGGCCGATCCGGCGATGCGCACGCCCGAGGGCATCCGTGGCATGATGATACAGGGCTATCGCACGCTGCCCAAACAGCTGGCCCCGTCCTATCGCGAACTGTTCACCCGCCTCGCCGCGCCGCATCGGGGCGCAGTTGTGGTCAATTGCACGGCGGGCAAGGACCGCACCGGTATCGCCACGGCGCTGGTACTGACGGCGCTTGGCGTCCCCTATGCGACCGTGCGCGAAGATTTTCTGCTGAGCAATGGCGCGCCCGGCATGGACAACCTGCGGCGCGACCTGTCCGCCCCATCGGCCGCCTTGCCGCCAGACCTGATGAAGCCGCTCGCGGGCGTGGAAGGGGCCTATATCGATGCGACTTTCGACCAACTGCGCAAGGACTACGGTTCAGTCGAACGATACTTGCAGACCGAACTGGGTGTCGGCCCGCGTCAGATCGCCGCGCTGCGCCGCAACCTGCTGACACGTTAGGAGAGAATGATGGCCTACAAGATCCTGCTGCTGATGAAGCGCAAGCCCGGCATGAGCATGGAAGATTTCAAGGACTATTACGAGAACAGGCACGTGCCGCTCGCCATGGCCAATGGCGGTGGGCGCGAAAGCGGCATTACACGTTATATGCGCCGCTATCTGACGCCGCTGCCGCATGCGGAATCGGGCACCAACGAGGAATTGCCCTATGATGTAGTCAGCGAATTGTGGTTCGAGGATGAGGCGATCTTCCGGGGCACGGCGGAATATCTTTCCACCACGGTGATGAACGAGGCTGTCGTCAACGACGAGATGAACCTGTTCCACCGTCCGACCATGCGCATGGCCCTGGTTGAAGAATGCGAAAGTGACATGAACGAGTTCTCTTGACGCTTTTCTTGTTTGAACAGGACGTATAAAATCCGAACCAAAGCCGGTGCGGCGCGAGTCCCGCGCCGCCGGCTGGCCCACAGGAGATTGGCCATGCGGACTATGCGATTTCTTGCTCTCGCCCTCACGGCTGGCGCCCTGGGCGCCGCGCCACCTGCACTGGCGGCTTCGGTGACTCTGGTCTCGACGCTGAATGGCGCCAACGAACCTGGCGGTGGGGACACCGATGGCGAAGGCGCATTCACTGTCGATATCGACGCCGATGCCGGGGACTTCTGCTATACCCTGACCGCCAGCAAGATCGCCAAGGCGACCATGGCGCATGTGCATTCCGGCGCGGCCGGGGCCAATGGGCCGCCGGTGGTGACCATCGATGTCGCCAGCGACGAATGCGTTGCTGTCGATCCCGAGAAACTCAAGGCGATCGTCGCGGCACCTGCGGATTATTACGTCAATGTGCACAATGCAGAATTCCCGGCCGGCGCGATCCGGGGGCAATTGTCGACGAAATAGCCACATTTGGCAGAATCGGGATAATTCGATGACTGTACCGTGAAAGAGGGCAAGCACGCTCTCACACGGAGCCACCCACACGCCTGCCGGGAAAAGCCCGCAATGGACAGGCTGTGTCACTGGATGTTCGAAGTGACTCAGACCGGCCCGGCGGTTTCCTGCTAACAAACAAATGGGGCCGGCATTGCTGCCGACCCCATTATAACCCGCGCTTCCGGCGTTCGGCTTTGCCTTCGTTGCCGAAGACCTTCGCCAGTCTTCCCGACTGGCCGTAGTGATGCGCTGGTCGAACACCTCGCGTGCCTGGGCACCGGGGGTGCTTCCGCATCGTGATGCTCGTCGCATCAGGCCCGATCCGTGCGGGGCAAGCCCCATCCGAACCGTGTCGTTCCCTCCGGCTCACCGGCTGACTCCAGCCTTGCGGCCCCGAATAAACGGGAAAGGCGCCTGCCGTTAGCCAAGTTCCGCCAGGCTGCGCCGGCGGCTGGTCCCGTCAGGCAGTCGGGCCGACTCCGGGGGAGTCTGTCCAACCACCTGGCGGTTCCAAAAGAGGTTCGAAGCGTTTGTCCCGGTCCGCCGTCCCTTTCAGGCCGCGTCTCCGGCACTGCCCGGTCTCTGCTCTGGTTCCATCCTCATCGGCCGAAACCGATTCCGGACTTGCCCAATGCTCCTCCAGGCTGCTTTCGAGCCTCCCGATGACCGCGCGCCACTCGCTGCATCTGCGGTTCGCTGGGTTCGGTCCGAAGACGTCTCCAAGCGTGTTTTCCGACGCTGCTGCGGGCATCGCAGTCACCTCGATCAGGTTAAATTCTTCGTTCTCTTTCAAACCGTTAAGCCTGAAAAAGTTCGCCGAATTCTTCCCTTTCGACACAAGGAAGCTGCGCCCCAAAAGTGAGTCGCGCAAGAAGAATCTGTGGATGTTTTCCACAGCTCGTCGCTTTTGTAGTGGAGAACTTGGCCTTGCCTGTTGACGACTCGATTAGCAAGGATCGCTTCGGCTGCGCCGAAGCTTGCCCGGCACCGGCCCACTCCCCCTCCCAGCCACCCATAGCGTACGATCGTTTGGTGGCTGGGAGGGGGAGTGGGCCGGTGCCGCTCCCGCCGTCAGGCGGAAAAGGACTTTACCGATCCCGCTGCGCGAGCAGCCGCAATCGGAGGGCATTGAGCTTGATGAAGCCGGCCGCATCCTTCTGATCGTAGGCGCCGGCATCGTCCTCGAAGGTCACATGCCGTTCCGAATAGAGCGAGTCGGCGCTCTTGCGCCCGACCACCGATGCCAGCCCCTTGTAGAGCTTGAGCCGCACCGTGCCATTCACCCGCACCTGCGAATGGTCGATCGCCGCCTGCAGCATCTCGCGCTCCGGCGCGAACCAGAACCCGTTGTAGATGAGTTCCGCATATTTCGGCATCAACTCATCCTTGAGGTGCGCCGCGCCGCGATCGAGCGTGATGCTTTCGATGCCGCGATGGGCGCGCGCATAGATCTCGCCGCCCGGCGTCTCGTACATGCCGCGGCTCTTCATCCCAACGAAACGGTTCTCGACCAGGTCGAGCCGGCCGATGCCATGCCTGCGCCCCAGATCGTTGAGCGCGGCAAGCAGGGTGGCCGGACTCATCGCCACCCCGTTCAGGGCAACGCCATCGCCGCGCTCGAAATCGATGGTGATATATTCGGGCTGGTCCGGCGCGTCTTCCGGGTTGTCGGTCCGCGAATAGACGTAGTCCGGGGTTTCCTCCCATGGGTCCTCTAGCACTTTGCCTTCGCTCGAAGTGTGAAGCAGATTGGCGTCGGTCGAGAAGGGCGCTTCGTTGCGCTTGTCCTTGGGCACCGGGATCTGGTGCTGTTCGGCCCATTCGATGAGCGCGGTGCGGCTGGTCAGGTACCATTCGCGCCAGGGGGCAATCACCTTGATGTTGGGATCGAGCGCATAGGCGCTGAGTTCGAAGCGCACCTGGTCGTTGCCCTTGCCGGTCGCGCCATGGGCGACGGCGTCGGCGCCGGTTTCGTGCGCGATCTCCACCAGCCGCTTGGAAATCAGTGGCCGGGCGATAGACGTGCCCAGAAGATAGTCGCCTTCGTAGCGGGCATTGGCGCGCATCATCGGGAAGACGAAATCGCGGACGAATTCCTCGCGCAGGTCATCGATGTAGATGTGTTTGTCGGGCACGCCCATCAACTGCGCCTTGGCGCGGGCAGGCTCCAGCTCCTCGCCCTGGCCGAGGTCGGCAGTGAACGTCACCACCTCGCAATTGTAGGTGACCTGGAGCCACTTGAGGATGACTGAAGTATCGAGGCCGCCCGAAAAGGCGAGGACTACCCTCTTGAATTCCGACATGCTGGTTTTCCGCTGAATAGCCGTTAGGATTTGCGGGGCCGCCCCTAGGGCATGGGGGCATTGGAGGCAAGACAATGGCCAAGCCAACTCTCTGGTCCCGCGCAGCGGCCATTGCCGCGAAGGCGCCGCCCGAGCGCAACCGCTATGTCGATTTCCTGCGCGCGTTGTCGATCCTCGCGGTGGTGGTGGGGCACTGGCTGGTTTCCGCGCCCTATTTGAACGACGGCGTGGTGGTCGGCGGGCACTTGCTCGGGATCGTGCCCTGGACGCAATGGCTGACCTGGCTGTTTCAGGTCATGCCGCTTTTCTTCCTGGTCGGCGGCTTTTCCAACGGCATGTCGTGTGATGCCACCTTGCGTGGCGGCGGGAACTGGCCCGAGTGGTATGCGGCGCGCGTGCGGCGGCTGATCTATCCGGTGCTGCCGCTGTTTCTCGTCTGGACCATGTTCGCGCTGTTCGGCACGGCCATCGGCGTGGAGCGCGGCATTGTGGCGATGTCGGCGCAACTGGCGCTGATTCCGGTATTGTTCCTTGCAGTTTATCTGCTGATCACCGCCCTGGTGCCGCTGACGCGCGCGCTGTGGCGCAAGGCCGGTATGGCCTCGTTCTGGGCGCTTGCCGTCGGCGCAACGGCTGTCGATGCGGTTACACTGGTTTACGATGTTGCCTTGGTGAACTGGGCCAATTTCCTCTTCGTCTGGCTGGCCATTCACCAGTTGGGCTATGCTTGGGGCGAGGGGCGATTCCCACTTCCGCCGATTGTTGCCCTGGGTGGCCTTGCCGCACTTTTCTGCCTGATCCGCTTCGGCCCATACCCGGTGGCGATGATTGGTGTGCCCGGCGCGAACCTTTCCAATTCGATGCCGCCGACGCTCGCCATGCTTGCGCTCGGCGTGGCCCAGGCGGGTATCGCTTTGACGCTCGAAGCGCCGATGCGGCGGCTTTTGGCGAGAGAACGGGTCTGGACTGCGACCGTGCTGGTCAATGGCATGATCATGACCATCTACCTGTGGCATCTGACGGCCTTTGTCGTGGTAGTCACCGCAGCATGGCTACTCGGGGGCATCGGGCTGGAGGCCGCACCGGGCAGCGGCGCCTGGTGGCTCGCCCGGCCGGTCTGGTTCGCGCTTTACATCGCCGCCCTGCTGCCGCTGATCGGCCTGTTCTCGCGCTTCGAGCGAATGGATGGGCCGGGTGACGAGCGGGCTATTCCGCATTGGCGGCTGATACTGGGCGTGCTGCTGATCTGCACCGGGCTTGCCGCCACGGCTGCGATCAGCATCGCCAGCCCGCTCGGCGTGACGGGCGTGCGGCTGTGGGTCGTCGCTCTGCCATTTATCGGCGCGGCGCTGATCCGCTTCGGGCCGGCCTATGCCCTTGCGAAGAATGCGCGGTCTTAGCGGAAAGGCGGCTCGTTGAAGGCACGCAGTTTTCGCGAGTGCAGCCTTGCTCCCTCAGCGCGCAGCAATTCGCAGGTCCTGAGGCCGATCGCGAGGTGCGAGGCGATGGCCTCTTCATAGAATTTGTTTGCTTGGCCGGGCAGCTTGATCTCGCCGTGCAGCGGCTTGTCCGAGACGCAGAGCAGAGTGCCGTAGGGCACCCGGAAGCGATAGCCCTGCGCCGCAATGGTGGCGCTTTCCATGTCGATGGCGACCGCGCGCGACAGGCTGAGGCGGCGGGCGCTGACGGTGTAGCGAAGTTCCCAGTTGCGGTCGTCGGTGGTGACGACGGTGCCGGTGCGCATGCGGCGCTTGAGGTCCACCCCGCCCGCCCCGCTGACTTCCTCCGCCGCCTGGGCCAGAGCAAGCTGGACTTCGGCGATGGCGGGCAGCGGGATTTCGGGCGGCAGCACCGCGTCGAGCACATTGTCGTCGCGCAGATAGGCATGGGCGAGAACATAGTCGCCGATCCGCTGCGTGTCGCGAATGCCACCGCAATGGCCGATCATCAGCCAGGCCTCTGGCCGCAGCACGGCCAGATGATCGGTGATGTTCTTGGCGTTCGACGGGCCCACGCCAATGTTGACTAGGGTGATCCCCTCGCGGTTAGGCGCGGTCAGGTGATAGGCGGGCATCTGGTGCTTGCGCCAGGCGGTGTCGGACAGCCGCAAGTGGGCATTTTCGACCGGTTCGTCGAGATAGAGCCCGCCGGCGCCCGCCAGCGCCTCGTAGCCGTTCCGCCCGATCTGGCGGCCGGCCCAGTCGACGAATTCATCGACGTAGCGGTGATAGTTGGTGAACAGCACATAGCGCTGGAAATGATCGACCGAGGTTCCGGCGTAATGGGCGAGGCGGGCAAGGCTGAAATCGGTGCGCAGGCCATCGAACAGGGCGAGCGGCATCGGCAGGCCGGGCAGGTCGAGGTCGATGGAGTCGGCGATCTCGTCGCCGATGTGTGCCAGTTCGGTCGCCGGGAAATGCCGCGCCAGTTCGCCCGCACGGACCGTGCCCAACGCGCCGGTGCCGTCGAGGACATAGGGGAAGGGAATTTCCTGGTCTGACCGGACGACTTCGATTGCCACGTCGTAGTCGGCGCTGAGCAGTTCGAGCTGTTCGATCAGGTATTCGGTGAAAAGTGCCGGGCGGGTGACGGTGCAGGCGTAGGTGCCACTGCGGCTCAGGCGGCCGAAAGCGCGGGAGAGGTCGCCGCGGTGTTCGCCGCCATGGTAGGTCAGGCGGAGTTCGGGATAGCACCAGGCCCGGCTTTCGCGCCGGTCCGGCGGGGGCGGCAAGCCGTCTTTGGCGAACCGGGCGATATCGTCGCGCAGGCAGGCGACGGCTTCGTCGTAGATCAGCGTGAGCTCGGCGAGCACTTCACCGGTGGTTGTCATGCGCGCGGGAATAGACTTCCATTATGACAAAGCAAAGGGGGCGCCGTAGCGCCCCCGAAACTTTGTATTCCAAGGCCGGGATCAGGCCTCTTCCTCGCCCTCGGCGGCCGGAGCTTCTTCGGCTGCGGGCGATTCGGCCGCGGCTTCCTCGCCGACGATCTCGCCCGGCTCGGCATTGGGATCGAAATTCTCGGTAAAGCCGGTCGGAACCGCCTCTTCCTCGAACATCGCCGCGAGCACGTCGATGCCGGCGGCCTGCTGGTCAGCCTCGTCGGGCGAACGCGCGACATTGACCTTGATTGTCACCGACACTTCCGGGTGCAGCGCGACGCGCACGTCGAACATGCCGATGGTCTTGATCGGCCGTTCGAGCACGACCATCGAACGAGTCACCTTGGCGCCCTGTTCGTTGAGCGAATCGACGATGTCGCGCACCGAAACCGAACCATAAAGCTGGCCCGAATTCGACGAAGCGCGAATCAGCACGACCGACATGCCTTCGACAGTCTTGCCTTGCGCTTCGGCCTCGACGCGGCGTTCGGCGTTGTCGCTTTCGATCTTCGCGCGGTTGGCTTCGAACACCTTGCGGTTGGCTTCGTTGGCGCGCAGCGCTTTCTTGTTGGGCAACAGGAAGTTGCGGGCATAGCCGTCTTTGACATTGACGACATCGCCGATGTGGCCGAGCTTTTCGACTCGCTCGAGAAGGATGATCTGCATGGTCCGGTCCTCTTACTTCACGAGGTAGGGCAAGAGGCCCAGGTGCCGGGCACGCTTGATCGCCTGGCTCAGTTCGCGCTGCTTCTTGGCGGAAACCGCGGTGATGCGGCTGGGCACGATCTTGCCGCGTTCGGACATAAAGCCCTGCAGCAGACGCACGTCCTTGTAATCGATCTTCGGCGCGTTCTTGGCCGAGAAGGGGCAGCTCTTGCGGCGGCGGAAAAAGGCGCGGCTCATCAGAAATTCTCCTCGCGGTCGCGGCGCTTGGCCTTGTCGCGCTCGGCCTTGCGCATCATCACGCTGGGGCCATTTTCATGCTCGTCGACCCGCACGGTGAGGAAGCGGATGACGTCTTCGTTGATCGCGGTCTGGCGCTCGAGCTCGGCGACGACGCCCGGAGGGGCATCGATATCGAGCATGACGAAATGCGCCTTGCGGTTGCGCTTGATCTTGTAGGCCAGGCTCTTGAGCCCCCAGGTCTCGGTCTTGATGACCTTGCCCTGGTTGGCTTCGATGATTTCGGTGGCGGCGGCGGCCAGGGCGTCTACCTGCGCCTGGCTCAGATCCTGGCGCGCCAGGAACGTGTGCTCGTATAGCGGCACTATCGCTATCCTTTCATTTCCTGCCGATCGCTGACACATCCCGCGCGGATCGCGAGTGGCCCCTCCGGCTTTCTGTTTTCCCCTTTGTCCTTCGACAGGCTCAGGAGGGACGCGGGGCCATTAGCGGAATTCGGCGGGATTGCAAGTGCGGCGCGCAGTTGCAGGAAATGCAAGTTGAAGGCGTTGTTGTATTTCCC